>JAFMQQ010000271.1 GCA_017354595.1 Micromonosporaceae bacterium | reverse complement strand
ACGGTCGGACCGTGCCCGCTGACTCAGGGCAGAAGAGTGGACTAGTGCAGGACGATGGTCGTCAATGACCGGGCGGGCAGCTGCACCGGAAGCTGCTTGTCCTGGATCCGTGCGTCACCCGTCAGGCCGACCGAGTGCGTCTCATCGGTCAGGTAGGTCGTCGCCTGATGGATCAGCGTGTCCGATGTGAACGTCGTGCTCACCGGCGCCGTGGCGAGGTTGAGCAGTTCGACGACCATCGAGCCGTCCTCGTTGCGGAACGCGGTGACGTCCACGTTCGGGTCGCTCAGCTGCGCCGGTACCCGGAAGGCACCGGGGCGGATGAACCGCGAGTAAGCGGCGAATGCCCACAACCGCTTCGAGACCCGGTACCCGTCACCGGAGTCCGCGATCTGGATCAACGCCCGGGTGGCGCCCAGCGACGCGGCGACCCAGTAGACGTATGCGGATGCGCCCGCCTTCGCGAACGTGTTGTGGATGCTCTCGGCGATGGTGATGCCGGCCCAGCCGCTGCCGTCATCCCAGGCCTCGTTCCACGTGTTGCCGCTGGGGTTCCACTCCGTCATCCAGCTGTGGTTGTCAGTCGGCAACGGGGTGTCGGCGATACTCGCGTAGTAGTGCCCGGTGTGCGTGGTGACGTACCTGTCGGCGAGCGGGTCGGCCTCGATCGCCGCGCTGTAGTCCGCGGCCTGGTGCCACCCGAACGAGTCGCAGCAGACGAGCTTGGTGCCCTGCCCCTCCCGCTGCAGCGTCGGGCCCAGCACCTTGACGAAGTCCACCGCCTGCTCCGGGGTGAAGCGCATCGACGCGTACGTCGCGGTGAAGTCAGGCTCGTTGGCGAACCCGATGTCGGTGATGCGGATGCCTTCCTGGCGGTAGAACTTCAGGTACTGCACCAGGTAGTTGGCGTACGCCTGGCGCCAGTCGCCGCTGGCGCAGGTGGCACCGACGACACCGCACAGCGTGCCGCCCTGGATGTCGGTGCCGTTGGTCTTCATGAACCCGGGCGCGCTCCACGCGTCGGCGTAGAAGCGGTGGACACCATACTTCTGCGCCTGCTGGAGGAACCACACCTGTGCGCCGTCGTCGCCATCCCAGACATAGGTCGGTGTGGCGTCCGGGCTACCCGGGTTGGTGGGTTCGATGGTGGCCATGTGGTCGTAGACGTGGTCGGTGGACGAGCCGATACCGGTGCGGACGATGGAGGCGCCGGTACCGGTCTGCCGGTTGAAGAGCAGGTCGAGGATCGCCTGCGTGCTCTGCGGGGAGAGGCCGCGGTCGCCACGGATCAGCGTGGCTCGTTGGAACGCGGCGGCGAAGCCGAGGCCGTCGATCGGTTGGAGCTGCTGCCGGAAGCTGAGCGTGCCCCCGGCTGTGTCGGCGGAGGCGGGGCTGGCCGCGAAGGCCAGCACGGCTGCGGAGGCCGCTATGCCGGCGGCCACCTTGCGTAACCTCATGGGTGCTCCTAACGGACGAAACTTTCCGAGAGTCCGAAGAGAATCCAACCTATGATCGATGCACGTCTTCGTCAACCACTATGCCCTCCAGTGGCCCTGACCGGCCGATGAGGATAGCGAAAGTTCCGGAAATGCTGCTCGTTCGACCTGCCGTTGTTTCGCTGCTCGTTCGACTATGAGGTCGGTGTGAGCGCCGTCCTGCGCTGGCCGCCAGGTACCTGCACCAGGTGTGCGCCGGTGGCACGCGCGTGGATCGGCATGGCGAAGCGCTCGACGACCTCGATCACCCTGGCCCGGTCCGCTACGCCGACCCCGAGCGTGCAGTGCGGTACCAGCGCACCCGGGCGGTAGTACGGCCACACATCGCCGGCGCTCGCGTCAACCGCCTGGTAGACCTGATGGTGCAGGGCGATCAGGCCGGCCGACGGAGCCACGCCGAGGAACGCGACCGCCTCGGCGGTGAGGAAGAACCCGAGCGCCGCCAGCGGGAGTGGCAGTCCCACGCACGTGGCGAGTACCGGCCGCAGCGCCTCCGCCACCTTGTCCGGACTCTCGTGCTCGAACACCGACAGGCTCACGTGCGGGTGGTAGTCGGTCTCCGGGATGCTGCCCAACGACGTGATGCCGGCCTCGTCAAGCGCCGCCCAGATCTGTCTGATCTGGACAGTCGCGCGGTCGTCGAGGAACAGCTCGACCGCGTACGGCATGGGGTGATGTTAGCCAACGGCCGGACCAGCGCGCCGCCGGCGCATCCGGCACAATGCTGCGGTGAGCTCGATACCGGTCAAGTCGATACCGCAGCAGATCGCCGAACAGCTCGGGGTGGCCGAGCGCCAGGTCGGTGCCGCCGTCGAACTCCTGGACGGCGGGGCGACCGTACCCTTCATCGCCCGGTACCGGAAGGAGGTCACCGGCGGGCTCGACGACACCCAGCTGCGCACCCTGGAGGAGCGGCTGCGCTACCTGCGCGAGCTAGCCGAGCGGCGGGCCGCGATCCTGGAGTCCATCCGCTCTCAGGGCAAGCTCGACGACGCCCTCGAAGCTCAGATCATGGCCGCCGACTCCAAGGCCCGGCTGGAGGACATCTACCTGCCCTACAAACCCAAGCGGCGCAACAAGGCGCAGGCCGCCCGCGAGGCGGGACTGGAGCCGCTGGCCGACACGCTGCTCGCCGACCCGAGCCAGGACCCGACCGCCACCGCCGCCAGATACATCAATGTGGACAGTGGCGTCGCCGACGCCGCGGCCGCGCTGGAGGGTGCGCGGGCGATCCTGGTCGAGCGCTTCGCCGAGGACGCCGACCTGATCGGCGCGCTGCGGGAACAGGTCTGGTCGCGGGGCCGGCTCATTTCCGCGGTACGGGAGGGCAGGAGCGAGGATGGTGCGAAGTTCGGCGACTACTTCGACTTCGCCGAGCCGCTGACCAGGCTGCCGTCACACCGCATCCTGGCGCTGTTCCGCGGCGAGAAGGAGGAGGTGCTCGACCTGACGCTGGAACCCGAGCCACCCGCCGACCCGCCCGCGCCGGGCGCGCAGACCAGTTACGAGCGGCGGATCGCGGAACGCTTCGGTATCGCCGAGGCGGGCCGGCCGGCGGACCGGTGGCTGGCGGAGACCGTACGGTGGGCCTGGCGTACCAGGATCCTCACCCACCTGACGGTGGATCTGCGGGTACGGCTCTGGCAGGCCGCCGAGGACGAGGCGGTACGGGTCTTCGCCGCCAACCTGCGCGACCTGCTGCTGGCAGCCCCGGCCGGTACCCGCGCCACGATGGGCCTGGATCCCGGTTTCCGCACCGGGGTGAAGGTGGCGGTGGTGGACGCGACCGGCAAGGTGGTGGCGACCGGGACGGTCTATCCGCATGTGCCGCAGCGCCGCTGGGACGAGGCGATCGAGACGCTGGCGAAGCTGGCCGCGCAGCACCAGGTCGACCTGGTGGCGATCGGCAACGGTACCGCCTCGCGGGAGACCGACAAGCTCGCCGGCGAACTCGCCAAGCGGTACCCGCAACTGGGTCTGACCACAGTGGTGGTTTCGGAGGCGGGTGCGTCGGTCTACTCGGCCTCCGCCTACGCCGCCCAGGAACTGCCGGCGCTGGACGTATCGCTGCGCGGGGCGGTCTCGATCGCCCGCCGGCTGCAGGACCCGCTCGCCGAACTGGTGAAGATCGACCCGAAGTCGATCGGCGTCGGTCAGTACCAGCACGACCTCACCGAGGGGAAGCTCTCCCGGTCATTGGATGCCGTAGTGGAGGACTGCGTGAACGCGGTCGGGGTGGATGTGAACACCGCCTCGGTACCGCTGCTGACCCGGGTCTCCGGGATCGGCGAGACGCTCGCCGGCAACATCGTGGCGCACCGGGACGCGAACGGTCCATTCCGGACCAGGCGGGCGCTGAAGGACGTACCGCGGCTGGGACCCAAGGCGTTCGAGCAGTGCGCCGGGTTCCTGCGCATCCCGGCTGGCGAGGATCCGCTGGACGCCTCCGCGGTGCACCCCGAGGCGTACCCGGTGGTGCGAAGGATCGTCCAGGCGACCGGTACCGACATCGCAACCCTGCTCGGAAACGGGCCGATCCTGCGCGGGTTGCGACCGGAGTCCTTTGTGGACAGCTCGTTCGGCCTGCCGACGGTGACCGACATCCTGCGGGAGCTGGAGAAGCCGGGGCGGGACCCGCGGCCGGCGTTCCGGGCGGCGCGCTTCGCCGAAGGCGTGGAGACGCTGGCCGACCTGCGGCCCGGGATGGTGCTGGAGGGCGTGGTGACCAACGTGGCGGCATTCGGCGCCTTTGTCGACATCGGTGTCCATCAGGACGGTCTGGTGCACGTATCGGCGATGTCGAAGAGCTTCGTCAGCGACCCGCGCGCGGTGGTCAAGTCCGGCGACATTGTCCGGGTACGAGTGCTCAATGTGGACATTCCACGGAGCCGGATCGGGCTGACCCTGCGGCTGGATGACGAACCGGCCCGCGGTACCGGCGGATCGGGCGGATCGGGCGGTACCGCCCGGCCTGATGGAAAGACCGGTGGCAAACCGCGCCGGGAAAGCCAACAGCCCGGCCAGAGGCAACCCGGCCGGAAGCAACCCGGCCAGAAGCAGGGCGGCCAGCCGGAGACCGCGCTCGGCGAGGCGCTGCGCCGGGCCGGCCTGCGCTGACCCTCGACCTACCCGCGTTATCCGACCGCGTCGATGGTAGTCGATCATGACCGGCAGTAGGGTCAGGGTGATCCATATCCGCCCCAGATCGGAGATGGCCTATGAGCCTGCACATCCCGCGCAGATCCTTGCCGATCGCGGCCGCCGGCATACTGCTGGTCGCGCTGGCGCTCACCCCACCCGCAACCGCCGCGCCCACCGCACAGGCACCGGCCGCGGCCGGCAAACCGTCCTGCGCGAACACGGTCCGGCTGGTCTGCGCCGAGGTTGACGACTACGACGCGGCATTCAACGGCCAGTACGTCGGGCACGACGAACCATCGCTGCTGTTCTACTCCGACCAGGCCGGTGCCGGAAACTCGATGCAGTACCAGCTGACGCTGCCCCGGGACCCGGCGCCGAACCCGATCGCCGGACGCTCGTACAACTTCATGCTGCACCCCGCGCTGTGGCTCGGGATGGCGGTCTGCGACACCCAGTCGTACCCGCAGCAGGTATCCACCTGCGCCCCGGACAGCGACGCGAACATCACCACCTCGCTGGCGAAGCACCCGGGCACCGCGTT
>JAFMQQ010001009.1 GCA_017354595.1 Micromonosporaceae bacterium | reverse complement strand
CGCCGGCTACCCGATCGAGAAACTCTCCGACCGCCGGCTGGCCGGCCTGCGCGCCCACCACCTGGGCGTGGTCTTCCAGCAGTTCTTCCTGCTCGACCATCTGTCCACCGTGGACAATGTAGCCACTGGCCTGCTGTATCGGGGGGTACCGGCGGCGCGCCGCGGCCAGGCGGCGGTCGCCGTGCTGGAGCGGGTCGGGCTCGGCCACCGGCTGGCGCACAAGGCGGGCAAGCTCTCCGGCGGGGAGCGGCAGCGGGTGGCGATCGCCCGGGCGCTGGTCGGCCGGCCGGCGGTGGTACTCGCGGATGAACCGACCGGCAACCTGGACACCGGAACCGGCGCGGAGATCCTGGCGCTGCTGCGCGATCTGAATGCCGAGGGGACCACGCTGGTGCTGGTCACCCACGACGCAGCGGTCGCCGCCGCCACCCGGCGCCGGATCGAGCTGCGCGACGGGCAGGTGGTCAGCGACGGTGGGACGGTGGCCGATGGCTAGGCCACCGCGCGTACCGGGCAGCCTCCCGCCGCGGTCCCGGCTGCGCACCGCCGACCTGCTGCCGCTGGCCACCGTCGGGTTGCGCAGCCGGCGGATGCGGGCGGCACTCTCCATTGTGGGCATCGCGATCGGCATCGCGGCGATCGTCGCGGTGCTCGGCGTCACCCGGTCCAGCCAGTCCGACCTGCTGGCGCAGATCGACCGGCTGGGTACCAACCTGCTCACCGTGGCGCAGGGCCAGTCCCCAACCGGCGAGCCGGTCGAGCTGCCGCCGGCCGCCGCCGCCACCATCGCCCGTACCCCCGGCGTGCTGCACACGGCGGCGACCGCGAACCTGAACGGGGTCCAGCTCTACCGCACCGACCAGATCCCGGTGTACCGCACCAGCGGGCTGGGTGTGCTCGCCTGCGACGCCAACCTGCTGTCCACAATGGACGCCCGGCTGGCCAGCGGTACCTTCCTCACCGAGGCCACCCAGCGGTACCCCACCGCGGTGCTGGGCAGCGATGCGGCGCAGCAACTCGGCATGCCCCGCCCTGGCAACCGGATCTGGCTCGGCCACCACTGGTTCCTGGTGATCGGCGTGCTGCAACCGGTTGACCTGGCGCCGGAGATCAACGAGGCGGCCCTGATCGGCTTCCCGGTCGCCAGCCAGCTGTTCCGGTACCAGGGCCACCCGACCCGGGTCTACGTGCGTACCGACACCGACCAGACGGCCACCGTCGCCGGCCTGCTGGCGCCGGCGACCAACCCGGTGCACCCGGAGTCGGTCGCGGTCAGCCGGCCGTCGGACGCGCTGACCGCCCGGCTCGCCGTGGCCAACTCGACCACCACTCTGCTGCTCGGCCTGGGCGCGGTGGCGTTGCTCGTGGGCGGGATCGGGATCGGCAACGTGATGGTGATATCGGTGCTGGAACGGCGCGGCGAGATCGGGCTGCGCCGGGCGCTGGGTGCCGCACGGCGGCACGTGGCGGCACAGTTCCTGATCGAGTCGCTGGTGCTGGCGGCCGCGGGTGGCGCGTTGGGCGTGCTGACCGGTACCGGCATCACCGATGCGCTGGCCTGGTCGCGGCACTGGCAGCCGCTGGTACCCGGTACCGCGGTGGCGGCGGCGATGGCGGCCGCGCTGCTGATCGGCGCCACGGCCGGGC
>JAFMQQ010001008.1 GCA_017354595.1 Micromonosporaceae bacterium | reverse complement strand
GGCATGTCGTGCTCGACGATGAGGAAGGTGACACCCGCCGCATTGCGCTCCCGGATGTGCCGCTCCATCGTCTCCACCAGCACCGGGTTGACCCCGGCGGTCGGCTCGTCGAGCAGTACCAGCTGCGGCGCGCTCATCAGCACGGCGGCGAACTCGAGCAGCTTCCGCTGACCGTACGAGAGCTCGGCGGCGTACGCCTCGGCGAGGCCGTCCAGCCGGAACTCGGCGAGCAGCTCACCGGCCCGGCTCCGGTCGGCCCGACCGACCCGGCGGGAGAACAGCCGCCACCACGGGTACCCGCCCGCGGCGACCATGTTCTCCAGCACCGTCAGCTGACCGAAGACGCGCGCCTGCTGGAAGGTGCGGGACAGGCCCTGCCGGTACAGCCGCCCGGGGTGGTACCCGGTGACATCCCGCCCGGCGAAACTCACCCGGCCCGCCTCCGCGCGCAGGTACCCGGTCACCACGTTGAACAGCGTGGTCTTCCCCGAGCCGTTGGGCCCGATCAGCCCGGTCACCGTCCCGCCCGCGACCGAGAGCGAGCAGCCGGACAGCGCCCGTACGCCGCCGAAGGTTCTGGTCAGCCCGGTGACCGAGAGCAGTTCGTTCACTGTCCACTCCGGACGGTCGCGTGGCTGGCGGTGCGCTCGGGCCCGGCGGTGCCGTCGAGCCCGGCGGTGCCATCGAGGTCGGCGCCGCGGCCGAGGTGGACGCGGGCAGCGCGGATCCGCAACCGGCCGGCGACGGTGGGTACGATGCCACGCGGCAGCAGCAGCATGATGCCCAGGAACACGAACGCGTACGCGACCAGGTAGAACTGGCTGGCGCCCAGCCGGTAGGCGAGGTACTGCTGGCCGGACTCGAGTATCACCGCGCCCAGTACCGGCCCCCACAGCGTCCCGCGCCCACCGAGGAACGTCATCAGCACCACCGCGATGGTGATCAGCGGGTCGAAGGCGAACTGCGGGTAGATGAAGCTCTCGTAGTATGCCCAGACCCCGCCGACCATCGCGGTGAGCCCGACGCTGACCGCGAAGGCGGAGACCTTGACTCCGGTCACCGGTACCCCGAGACCACGCGCCTTGTCCTCGTCGCCGCGTACCGAGGCGAGCGCCAGTCCCAGCTTGCTGCGCATGGTGAGGTAGGTCAGCCCGAGCGCGATCGCGAGCAGCGCGGCGAGCACGTAGTAGAACGGCAGCTCGAAGCTGGCGGCGGGGAACGGCGCCACGGGCAGTGCGGTGCCCTGCGCGCCGCCGGTGATACCGCGCAGGTTGAAGGCGAGCGTCTGCGCCACGAACAGCAGGGTGATGGTGACGATCGCGAAGACATCGGCCCGGGTGCGCATCGACACGGCGCCGATCGGCACCCCGATCAGCGCGCCGACCAGACCCACCAGCGGCAGCCAACCGAACGGCTGGTACCCGTTGCTCAGCTGGTGATCCGGCAACAGCGCGGCGAGGGTGTACGCACCGATGCCGAAGAACGCCGCATGCCCGAGCGACGGGTAGCCGGCGAAGCCACCGACCAGGTTCCAGGCGCTGGACATGACGGCGAACATCAGCACGAACACGAGCATGTTCAGCACCCAGTGCTGCAGCCCGAACAGTGGCGTGACCGCAACCACGACCAGGAACACCGCTGCGCGCA
>JAFMQQ010001007.1 GCA_017354595.1 Micromonosporaceae bacterium | reverse complement strand
TGCCGAACCGGCGCCCGAGCACCGTCGCCACCGTGCCCGGCCGGGCCGGCGCCACTGCCCCGGGTACCGGCTGGTCGCCACCTGGTACACCGCCGGGCACACCGAGTGCCTGCCCGACCAGGTACGCCTGAAGCTGGCTCTGCCCGCTGGCACTGGGCGGGATGAAGTGGGCCCGGATGCTGATCCCACAGGCCGCCGCCGGCCGGGTCTCGGTGACGGTGAACGTTACCGGGGTCGATCGCGATGTACCGGTGCCACTCGGCGCCGGCGCAACCGGCCCGGAAGCCACGCCCGAGCCGCCCGCCGGCGTGGCCGGAGGTACCGGTGTCCCGGGCGTACCGGTGGCGCCGGCGGCTGAAGGCGCCGGTTCCCGGGTACAGGCGAAGACACCGGTGAGTACGGCCACCGCCGCTGCCGCAGCCAGAACCCGTGCCAGTCGCATATCAACGCCGCCGCATATCGACACCCTGTTGCTGACCGGGCACACCCGCCCGGGCGCCCCCGGTCTACCCGGTGCGCCTGGTCAACCCGACCCGGACGCAGTCCCGAGGCTACCCCCGACCAGGTCCGGCTAGGTCTCGACGGTGTCGGCGACGATGACCGTGACGTTGTCCGGAGCGCCCGCGGCGAGTGCCAGGTCGACCAGGTTCTGCGCGCACCGGGCGACCTCGCGGTAGACGCGCAACACGTCGGCGATCACGCCGTCCTCCACCACGTCCGAGAGACCGTCGCTGCACAGCAGGTACCTGTCCCCCGGCCGGGCCGGCAGCAGCGCGCAGGCCGGCTGCAGCGGCTGCCCCTGTACCGCCCGGGTCACCAGCGAGCGGCGCGGGTGCCGGCGCGCCTCCTCCGCCGTGATCACGCCCTCGTCGACCAGGCCCTGTACGAACGTGTCGTCCCGGGTCAACTGCCGCAGTTCGCCGTCGTGCAGCAGGTACGCCCGCGAGTCGCCGACATGCACCAACCCGATCTCGTCGCCCGCCAGCAGCAGCGCGGTCACCGTGGTGCCCATCCCGACCCGGCCGGGATCGTTGCGTACCATCTCGCCGATGGTCTGGTTCGCCGTCTCGATCGCCAGGATCAGCGCGTCGGTCGGCGGCTGCTCCGGCGGTACCTTCTCCAACGCGGTGAGGTCGAGCGCGGCCAGGGAATCGATGACCACCCCGCTGGCCACTTCGCCGTACGGCATCCCGCCGATCCCGTCGGCGACGGCGATCAGCCGGTCGGCAGCGTGCCCTGCGTCCTCGTTGTTGGCCCGGGACAGGCCCAGGTCGGTGACCATCGCGGCGTTCAGGGTCACGGCCATGTACAGCAGCCTGCCAAAGTGCGCCACCCTCGTCTCTAGGTAGGGGTCGCCGGTGCGGCCGGCTGACGTACCGCGATCATGACCGGCGGCGCCGGCTCGGGCAAGGCCGCTGAGGGTGGATTGCACGGGCAGAGTGTTGCTTTTGGACGGTCGGCTCACCGGCCGGCCGCCCGCTACGGTACGGATCCGATCAGGTCGGCACCTTCTGCGCGGTGAACATCCAGTGCTGCTTCTCGATGATGCGCGAGACTTCGATCAGCACATCCTGGGTGACCTGGTCCAGTTCCTCGGTCTCCTCGACCCGCCGGCGGACATTGCCGCAGACCTCGGCGAGCGCCCCAGT
>JAFMQQ010000270.1 GCA_017354595.1 Micromonosporaceae bacterium | reverse complement strand
GCGCCCGGGTCCGCGCCAGCGACCAGTACGCCGCCCGGCGCTGCCCGCGCAGCGCGGCGACCGGATCCGCCTCAGCACCCGCCGTGTCGCCGGCCGGTCCGCCGTTCCACAGCGCGAGGCCCGCCTCCGCCTCGGCGAGCGCCGCTTCGAGGTCCCCGGCCCGCGCCCGCCGGGCGCCGGTCGACGCCCGTACCAGTACCGCCGCCGCGTCCACCTGGTCCTCGCCCAGCGCCAGCCGGTACCCGTTGGGAATGCTGGCGATGACCTCGGGGCCGAGTGTGCTGCGGGCGCGGGAGACCAGAATCTGCAGCGCCTTGACTGGATTCTCCGGCTGCTGTTCGGGCCACAACCCGGCCACCAACCGGCCGGTGCTGCAGCCGCGGCGCAGGTCGGTGGCGAGCAGGGCGAGCAGGCCACGTAGCCGGGGAGCGGTGATCTCCTGGCCCCGGTACGCCACCCTGGGCAGCAGGGTCAGGTCGTTGGCCACCAGACCAGGTTAGGTGGCCGCCGCGCGGGTCGCGCCGGCGATCGCCCGGCCGAGGATCTCCACACCGCGATCGATCTCCTCCTCGGTCGCGGTCAGCGGGGGAGCGATCCGGAACGTGCCGCCCATGCCGGGCAACTGCACGACGTTCAGATGCAGGCCCAGTTCCAGGCAGCGGCGGGTGACCTCGGCGCCCAGCCGGTCGGCGCCGGCCGTGGTGCCACGGTCGCCGGCGAGCTCAAGCCCGAGCAGCAGCCCGCGCCCGCGCACGTCGCCGACCACCCGGTACCGGTCCTTCAGGGCGAGCAGGCCGGCGCGCAGCCGCTGCCCCAGGAGACCGGCGCGCTGATCGAGCCGGTCCCGCTCCAGCACCTCGAGCACCGTGTTGCCGACCGCGGCGACGAGCGGGTCGGAGACGTGGGTGGTGTAGAAGAGGAACCCGCGCTCGTGCGCCGCCTGCTCGATCCGGTCACTGGTGACCACGGCGGCCAGTGGCAGCCCGGCGCCCAGCGTCTTGGAGAGGGTGAGGATGTCCGGTACCACGCCGTCGCGCTGGAAGGCGTACCAGGTGCCGGTGCGGCATAGCCCGGTCTGCGCCTCGTCCAGGACCAGCAGCATGCCGCGCTCGCGGCACTTCTCCCGCAGCGCCGCGAAGTAGCCCAGCGGTGGCTCGATCACGCCGCCGGAGGAGAGGATCGGCTCGACCAGGCAGGCGGCGAGGCTGCCGACCGATTGCGCGTCGATCAGTTCGAAGGCGAGGTCGAGCTGGCGCCGCCAGTCCAGCTCGCCATCCGGTGTGGTGATATCCGGCCGGTACGGGTGCGGAACCGGGATCGCGTAGTGACCGGGTGCGGTCGGACCGTACCCCTTGCGCCCGGCGCTGTAGGTGGCTGCGGCGGCGGCCTGGGTCATCCCGTGCCAGGACCGGGCGAAGCTGACGATCTCGTGGCCGCCGGTGACCAGCTTGGCCATCCGTAGCGCCGCCTCGTTGGACTCGGCTCCGGTGCTCAGCAGCAGCACCTTGGACAGCGGCCCGGGCAGCGAGCCGGCCAGGCGCCGGGACAGCTCGACCACCGGCCGGGAGAGCATGCCGCTGAAGAGATGGTCCAGGTTACCGATCTGCTGCCGTACGGTCGCCACGATTTCGGGGTGCGAATGGCCGAGGATGGCGCTCATCTGGCCGGAGGTGAAGTCGAGGATGGCGCGACCGTCCTCTGTGTACACATAGCTGCCGGCCGCACGCGCGATGACCTCTGGAGTGAACGCGCCGCCGTACCGGACCAGATACCGGGCCGCGTCCGCCCAGAACGTACCGGTGCCGTCCTGCGCTGCGGAGAGGGTCGTCATTGCGCAATCATGCCCGGCGACCGGTCGCAATGCCGGCCACCGGGTGCAGAAGGCAGACTGGCACGGGCGGCCGCGGTGAGCCGCGACCGCCCGTGGGAGGCGAGGCAGTTACCTCGTCTCGTCCTCGCTCAGACCCTGGGCCTCGATGCGCTCCTTGCGCACCTGGCCGCCAACGGTCTGTTGTTCGGTGACGTCGTCGGTTGCCAGCCGGACCCGCTCCATCGGCACGGTCTGTTTGCTCACCACCGGCCGCTCCTCGTGCCGCACCACCTCGTAGTCGGCATCGTGGATGTCCGGACCCGAGAGTGCCTGGTCGCGGTTGGCGTCGGTGATCGGCTCCCGCTCCACACGGACCCGCTCCTTGTGCAGCGGTACCGTCTGCTGCTGGTCCTCGGTGACCACGAACTTGCGCAGGTGCACGCGGCCGGCTTCCTGGCTCTCCTTACCCACGTGCATGACCTCCTCGGACCGGGTCATCGCGTTGTCGCCCTTGCGTTGCTTGGACGGCGCCGCGCTACCGGTCGGAATGGTCGGGTGCGCCATGCCGTAGTAGTCGTACATGGTCGCCTCGTCCTGTTCAGAGAGGTGACCCGCGACATCCGCGGCAACGTTCGGCGCGTTGTTCACCTGTTCCTTCTGGTACGGCACGAGGACCTCGTTGCCACGCAGCTCCGCCGAGCCCAGCGGGATGAACGTCTCCCGTGTGCCGAACATGCCGGTGTGCACCGTAATCCACTCCGGCTGCCCGCTGCGGTCGTCGACGTAGACGTTCCCGATCCGTCCAATCTTGTTGTGCCCGTTGTCAAACGCGGTATTTCCGAGCACCCGTGGGATGGCATCCTTAGTGATCATGGTTGGTCCCCTTCCATGCACTGACTGGGATGCCTACCCGAGGTCGTGGGGGAGCATTCGTTCGGCCAGCCACCGCATCTGCCGCTGGACGTGCAGCGCCTCACCGCCCTCGTGATGGTTGAAGGCGTACGTGTGCATCGTCCGGTCCGGACGCGGGTGTCCGGGGTGCCCGGTGCCGTACCGGTTGTACGCGGCGAAGACGGTGCTCGGTGGGCAGATGGTGTCCCGCAGCCCGGTGCCGAAGTGCGCCGGTGCGACCGCGCGCCGGGCGAAGCTCACACCGTCCACATAGGATAGTGTGTGGCGTACCGCCGCCTCGGCCTCCCGGTGTACGGCGAGATAGGCGACGATCTCGCCGTACGGCGCCTGATCGGTGATCTCGATGGCCCGCTGCAGGTGGCACATCAGCGGTGCCGAGACGAGCGCGGCGGCGAGGTCGGGGACCAGACCGGCGACGGCGAGGGCCAGGCCACCGCCCTGGCTGTTGCCGACCGCGGCGACCCGGGTCGGGTCGACACCGGGCAGCGCGCGCAGCGCCGCGACGGCGCGGACCGCGTCGGTGATCAGGCGGCGGTAGTAGTACCGCTCCGGTGCCAGGATGCCGCGCACGATCGCCCCCGGTCCGCCCGGCGCCCCGCCATGCGGGTCGGGCGTATCGCCGCCGTTGCCGTACTGGTCGCCCTGGCCCCGGCTGTCCATCAGCAGGTGCGCGTACCCGGCCACCGGCCAGGTCAGCCGCTCGTGCGGCAGGCCGCGCCCGCGCCCGTACCCGAGGTACTCGACCACGGCCGGCAGCGCCGCCGCGACCCCGGCCGGCCGGGTGTACCAGGCCCGGACCGGGTCGCCACCGAAGCCGGCGAAGGTGACGCTCCAGCACTCGGTCAGCCGCAGGCTGGTCGGCTCGGGCCGGACCTCCAACAGTGGCTCGCGATCGGACGCCTCGGCCACGCTCTTGTGCCAGAACGCATCGAAGTCGGCCGGCTCGGGCACCTCCGGTGCGTACCGCTCCAGCTCGGTCAGGGGGAGGTCGAACAGTGGCACGGCGTCAGTCTCCTGGCGCCGGTCCGGTGCTCTCCCGCACCACCAACTCGGTCACCAGGTCGATCCGGCTGGTGGCCGGCGGTACGCCACGGGCCAGGTCGAGCACCATCCGGGTGGCGGTACCGGCCATGTCCCCCAGTGGCTGGTTCACCGTGGTCAGTGGCGGGTCGATCCACGCGGCCACCGGTACGTTGTCGTACCCGACCACCGACAGGTCGCCGGGCACGTCCAGACCGAGCCGGCGTGCGGCGCGCAGTACGCCGACCGCCTGCATGTCGGACCCGGCGAAGATGGCGGTCGGCCGGTCCGGCCGGTCGAGCAGCGCGGTGCCGTGCGCGAAGCCGGTGGTGGCGGTGAAGTGTGCGTACCGGACGAACTCCGGTTCGACCGGGATGCCCGCCTCGTCGTGCGCGGAACGGAACCCGGCGACCCGCGCTCGGCTGCACAGCACGTCCTCGGGTCCGGAGATGACCGCGAGCCGGCGGTGACCCAACTCGATCAGGTGGCGGGTGGCGAGCATGCCGCCGTTCCAGTTGTTCGACCCGACGGTCGGTACCGACGCCGAGGTGGCGCTGTCGGTGTCCACCACCACGAACGGAATCCGCTGCCGGCGCAACCCCTGCTGCTGTGCCTGGGTCGGGCTGCACAGCACGAAGACGACACCGAGTGGCCGGCGGGTCAGCGTCCCGTCCAGCCACGTCGACGGTGGATGGTGCTGCCCGGCCAGCTGGCCGATCCGGACGCCGACGCCCGCGGCGGTGGTCACCGCCTCGACGCCGGCGATGATGTGGATCGCCCAGACCGCGTCCAGCTCATGGAAGACCAGGTCGATCTGCTCGGTGCCGGTGGCCTGCCGCCGGGTCGGGCGGCGGTACCGGTACCGCTCCAGGATCTCCTCGACCTTTGCCCGGGTCGCCGGTGCGACATCGGCGCGCCCGTTGAGCACCTTCGAGACGGTCGCCACCGAGACCCCGACTTCGTGCGCGATGGTGGCGATCGTGGTTGAACCGTGGCCGATGTCCGGCTGGGGTGTCCGGTCCCCGGCCGCGTCGCGGTCGGACTGAGTTGCAGTCATCGCACTCTCACGTGGCGTCTCCAAAACTTTCGCCGATTGCAACCAGACTGTGCCCCGGAATCGCTTCCGATCTGGGCCTGCCAGGTACCGCGCAGACTACCGCACCAATGGCATATCAAGGCAGGCAGAGCAGGCCTTGACAGGTCTCCGACATCGGCTTAGGTTGCCGCCATATTACGAAAGTTATCGACGGAAGTTTCGGAGCGCCGAGGCTCCTCACAGGCATCGTTAAGGGGAGGCATGGGCGGTTATATGTCGGTCGGTACGGACGGCGCGGCCCAGCCCCAGCCGGGGAGTGGCGCAGCCGGTCCGACCGGAACGCCGTGGCGGGATGCCCGGCTGAGTCCGGGGGAACGGGCCGACGCGCTCATCCCACACCTCTCC
>JAFMQQ010000269.1 GCA_017354595.1 Micromonosporaceae bacterium | reverse complement strand
ATGACTGCTGGAACACCGAATCCGTCAGCGGCCCGTGCGGCATGTACTCCTGGATGCCGTAGTTGTGAATGGACAGTCCCAAGTGGAGCGCCGCGGCCATGCCCACCGGTGAGATGTCGGTGGGCCCGTGGATACCGGACTTGATCTGGTACTGCCCGGCGAACTCCAGCAGCCGCTTGAGATGCGTGATGCCGCCGGTGTGCGTCACCGAGGAGCGGACATAGTCGATCAGCTGCTCCCGGATCAGGGCCTGGTAGTCCCAGAGCGTGTTGAAGACCTCGCCGATCGCCAGCGGCGTGGTGGTGTGCTGGCGTACCAGCCGCAGCGCGTCCTGGTTCTCCGCCGGCGTGCAGTCCTCCAGCCAGAACAGGTCGTACGGCTCCAGCGCCTTGCCCAACTGGGCGGCCTGGAGCGGGGTGAGCCGGTGGTGCGCGTCGTGCAGTAGCGGTACCTCCGGCCCGAACTCGGCCCGTACCGCCTCGAAGACGGCGGGCACCCGGCGCAGGTACGCCCGGGTGTCCCAGGCCTCCTCGGCCGGCAGCGCCGACCGCTGCGCCGGTTCATAGGTTGGCCGAAGCGAGGTCTCGGCCACCAGCACCGGTGCGCCCAGGCCGTAGATGGCGGAAAGGCCCGGTACCCCTACCTGCACCCGGATCGCCCGGAAGCCCTGCTCCTGGTGGCGGCGGATGGAGTCGAACAGCTCCGGCACGTCGCGCCCGCTGGCGTGGCCGTACGCCAGCAGACCGGCCCGACTGGCCCCACCCAGCAACTGGTACAGCGGCATGCCCGCCTTCTGCGCCTTCAGGTCCCACAGCGCCACGTCCACCGCCGAGATGGCGGCCATGGTGACCGGGCCCCGCCGCCAGTACGCACCGCGGTACAGCAGTTGCCAGGTGTCCTCGATGGCGTGCGCGTCCCGGCCGATCAGCAGCGGCGCCACGTGGTCCTTCAGGTAGCTCACCACCGCGAGCTCCCGGCCGTTGAGCGTGGCGTCGCCGAGCCCGACCAGGCCCTCATCCGTGGTCAGCCGCAGCGTGACGAAGTTCCGGTCGGGGCTGGTCACCACGATCTCAGCGGATTCGATAATCATGTACAACCTCTCAGGTGACCGTGCCGAGCGGCCACGGTACGAACTCCTCCTGGCCGATGCCAAGCTCCTCGCTGAAGGTACGGGCGCCGGAGGCGACCTCGACGATCCGGTCGAAGATCTCGGTCCCAACCTCGTCCACAGTGGACGTACCGTCCACGATCCGGCCACAGTTGATGTCCATGTCTTCGGCCATCCGCCGGTACATCTCGGTGTTGGTGGCGAGCTTGAGGCACGGGGCGGGGCGGCTGCCGAAGACCGAGCCACGGCCGGTGGTGAAGCAGACCACGGTCGCCCCGCCGGCCACGATCCCGGTCACCGAGACCGGGTCGTACCCGGGGGTGTCCATGAAGACCAGGCCGCGTTCGGTGACCGGCTCGGCGTACTCGTAGACGGCCGTCAACTCCGCCCGGCCGGCCTTGGCCACCGCGCCGAGCGACTTCTCCAGGATCGTGGTCAGCCCGCCGGCCTTGTTGCCCGGGGCCGGGTTGTTGTCCATCGTCCCGCCGCCGGCCGCGGTGTACTCCCGCCACCAGGCGATCCGGTCGAGCAGCCGGTTGCCCACCTCCGGCCGCACCGCCCGGCGGGTGAGCAGGTGCTCGGCGCCGAAGACCTCGGGCGTCTCACCCAGGATCGAGGTACCGCCGGCACCGACCAGAAGGTCGGAGGCGACACCGAGCGCCGGGTTGGCGGTGATCCCCGAATACCCGTCCGACCCGCCGCAGTTGAGTCCGAGTACCAGCTCCGAGACGGGTGCCGGGGCGCGCCGGCGGGTGTCGAGTGTGGACAGCATGGCACGCACCCGCTCGACGCCGGCCCGCACCGTTGCCCGTACCCCGCCGGTCTCCTGGATCGTCATGCTCTCCACGAGCGTGTCCGACGGCAGTCCCAGATCGTCCACAAGGGACTGTACCGGCACCATCTCGCAGCCGAGCCCGAGCACGAGCAGCCCGCCCACGTTCGGGTGGCGGGCGTACCCGCGCAGCGTGCGGACCAGCGTATCGGCGCCGGTACTGCCCTCCACCAGACCGCACCCGCTCTGGTGCACCAGCGCCACCACACCGTCCACATGGGAGTACGCGTCCAGCGCCGCGCCGGGGAACTGGTCGGCGATCATGCGGGCGGTGGAAGCCGCACAGTTGACCGAGGTCAGGATCGCCACGTAGTTGCGGGTACCGACCCGACCATCGGCCCGGTGGTACCCCTGGAAGGTGCGTGGCGGGCCGGCCGGCGGCGGTGGCGCCCAGCGCGCGGTACCGAACTCGTAGGAGCGGTCGACATCGAGCATGCCGAGGTTGTGCGTGTGCACGTGGTCGCCGGCCGCGATGTCGAGTGTCGCGACGCCGATCTGCTGGCCGTACTTGTGCACCGGGGTGCCCCGCGGCACCGTGCGGAGCGCGACCTTGTGCCCGCGCGGCACCGTACCGGTGAGGGTCAGCTGCGTGGAACCCACCTGCACGGCGGTACCGGCGGCCAGGTCCCGGGTGGCGACCGCAACATCGTCGCCGTCGCGGAGCAACCGGGCGCAGTCATCAAGTGCAACGGTCATGGTCTCAGTCCAACCGCCGGTAGGCGAGCTTCGGTAGGTGGTAGGCCAGGTCCACCGCGGTCTCGACCGCCTCGTCCAGGCCCAGCCGGTGCTCCAGTACCAACCTGGCCAGGAACCCGGCGTCCACCCGGCGGGCCAGGTCGTGCCGGGCCGGTATCGACGCGAAGGCGCGCGTGTCGTCGACGAAGCCGGAGGTGTTGTAGAAGCCGGCCGTCTCCACCGCGGCCTCCCGGAAGCGCCGCATGCCCTCCGGCGAGTCAAGGAACCACCACGGCGCGCCCAGCCGCACCGACGGGTACGCCCCGGCCAGCGGTGCCAGTTCCCGGCTGTACACGGTTTCGTCCACAGTGAACAGAATCAGCCGGAACCGGGGGTCGTGCCCGTACGCCTGGAGCATCGGCCGCAGCGACCGGGTGAACTCGGTAGCGACCGGGATGTCGAAGCCCGAGTCCGGGCCGTACGCCGCGAAGAAACCGTCGTGGTGGTCGCGCAGCACGCCCGGGTGGATCTGCATGACCAGACCGTCCTCACAGGACATTCCAGCCATCACGTGGAGCATGTGCGCGGCGAACGCCTGCGCGTCGGCCGGGCTGACCGTACCCGCGACGGCGTCCTGGTAGATCCGCCCGGCCACCGCGTCGGACAGCGGGGTGGTATCGGCCGAGTAGTGCCCGTGGTCGGTGGCGAGGCCGCCGGCGGCGACGAAGGCCAGCCGCCGGCCGCGCAGCGCGGCGAGATAGCCGTGGTAGGTCGTGACATCCTCGCCGGAGACCTTCGCCAGCGCCTCGATCTCGGTGCGCCAGCGCGGCCGGTCCAGGTGTACCACCGCATCGGGCCGGAAGGTGGGCACGATCCGCTCGCCCAGACCCTGCCCGGCCAGGTGCGCGTGGTGGCGCAGGTCGCTGGTGGCCGGGTCGGTGGTGGAGATCAGTTCGAGGTGGAACCGGTCGAGCAGCGACCGGGGGCGGAACCCGGGCTCGGCGATCCGCGCCGCGATCTGGTCGTAGATCAGGTCCGCGGTCTGCGCGGACGGTACCACCTCCACCCCGAAGACCTCGACCAACTCGTGCTCCAGCCAGTACTGCGAGGGCGTTGCCCGGTACAGCCGCCAGTTCGCGCAGAAGGTACGCCAGATCGCCCGCGGGTCGGTCTCCACCGGCCTGCCATCGGTGCGCGGCAGGCCCAGCGCCTCGGGGCGTACCCCCTGCGAGACCAGCATCCGGGTGACGTAATGGTCGGGTATCACCAGCAGCCGGGCCGGATCGGCGAATGGCGTGTTCTCGGCCAGGATGGCGGCATCCACGTGGCCGTGCATCGAGATGAGCGGCAGGGCGGCGGTCTGCTGGTAGATCTCCCGAGCGGCGGCACGCTGCCGCTGGTCGACGGGGAGCGCGCGGTCGGGGTGGAGCGTGAGTGCTGCGGCCATCGGCGCTTCCTCTGCCGGCGTGGCCGGCTGTGCGGGGACTGGTACTGGTTTGGACCGAGATTACTCTTGACCCGTGCGCCTCTCGTTCGCCGGCCTCGCCACGCTGCGCCCGGCCGCTGAGGTCCGGCTCCCGCCGCCCGGTGCGGCAGATCAGCGCATCGGCATCCTGCATCTGGGTATCGGCGCCTTCCACCGGGCGCACCAGGCGGTCTTCACCGAGGACGCGGCCGCGGCCACCGGCGAGCAACGCTGGGGTATCTGCGGGGTGACGCAGCGCTCGCCCGCGGTACAGCTGCAACTGCTCCCGCAGGACGGGCTCTACGGCGTGCTGGAGCGCGCGCCGGACGGGCGCACCGGGCTGCGGGTGGTGGGTGCCGTCCGCGAGGTGCTGTTCGGGGCCGGTCAGGGCGGGGTGCTCGACGCGCGGTTCGACGATCCGCAGGTCACCGTGATCTCGTCGACGGTCACCGAGAAGGGGTACTGCCTCGATCGGCGTGGCCGGCTCGACCTCGCCGACCGCAGCGTTGCGCACGACCTGGCCGGGGGAGCGCCGCGGTCGGTCGTGGGCCGGCTGGCGCGCGGGTTGCAGCGGCGGGCGGCCGGCTGCTCCGCTCCGGTCACCGTGATCTGCTGCGACAACCTCAACTCCAACGGCCGGGTACTCGCCCGGCTGGTGGACGACTTCTGCCACGCACTGCCAGCCCGCGAGGGCGAACCGCTGGCTGGCTGGATCGCCGCCAACGTCGCGTACCCGTGCAGCATGGTCGACCGGATCGTGCCGGCCACCGCACCGACCGACCGCGCTCTCGCGCGGCAGCTGCTCGGCCTGGACGACCAGGGCCTGGTCGTCGCGGAACCGTTCAGCCAGTGGGTGATCGAGGACAACTTCGCCGCCGACCGGCCGGCGTGGCAGCTGGCCGGGGTACAGCTGACCAAGGACGTGGCACCGTACGAGTTGATGAAGCTGCGCATCCTCAACGGTGCCCACTCCACGCTGGCGTACCTCGGCGCACTGCGCGGGTACGCGACGATCGCGGAGACGGTGACCGACGACCGGCTGCTGGCCGTGGCCCGGCGGCTGATCGCCGAGGATGTCATCCCGGTACTGGAGCCACCGGACGGAAC
>JAFMQQ010001006.1 GCA_017354595.1 Micromonosporaceae bacterium | reverse complement strand
GTCGAGCGGGTGGCCGAGGCGGTCTGGCAGGTGCTGCAGCGACCGCGCCGGCTGGTCTGCGTACCCCGGTCGATGCGACTCGTCTCCGGCATTGAACAATGGCTGGGCTGGCTGCTCGACCGAGCTCCAATGGACCCCAATCTGCGCACTCAACTGACCCAGGCAGGCGATAGTTGGACGAGATCGTCGCCCTGTACGACGACGGCGACCTGACCGGTCGGGTCACCGGTACCGCACCGCGCAGCCAGGTGCGGGCGGCCAACCTGCCGCACGGCGCGACCGCCGTCCTGCTGCGCGATGCGACCGACCGGGTCTACGTGCACCGCCGGACGTCCACAAAGGACATCTTCCCCGACATGCACGACGCGTTCGCCGGCGGTGTGGTGCTCGCCGGAGAGGATCCGGTCGAGGCGGCCCGCCGGGAACTCGCCGAGGAGCTCGGCGTCGCCGGCGCCCCACTGCAGCCGTTGCTGCGCTTCTGGTACCGCGACACACACGCCAACTACCTGGCATATGTCTTCGAGGCCCGGTACGACCCGCGGCGGTACGGTCCGATCGTGCACCAGCCGACCGAGGTGGCCGACGGGTGGTGGATGGAGCAGGCGGAGCTGCTGGCCAGGCTCGCCGACCCGCAGTGGCCGTTCGTACCCGACGGCCGCGCGGTCCTGCGGCGGCTGTTCGCCGGCGCCTGAGCCGCCACCCGGGCTCAGCCACCGGGGCTCAGGCCGGTGTCAGCAGGCCGACCAGTTCGACGTGGTGGGTCATCGGGAAGGCATCGAAGCAGCGCAGCGCCGCCAGCCGCCAGCCGTGCCCGGCGAAGCTGGCCACATCGCGGGCGAAGGACGCCGGATCGCAGGAGACGTAGCTGACCGCCCGCCGGCAGGCAGTCGCGATCGTCCGTACCACCGCCGCGCCCGCACCCGACCGGGGCGGATCCAGCACCACCAGGTCCGGCCGGTCCCGGTACCGGAAACGCTCCACTGTCGACCGTACGATGTGGACGTTGGTGAGGTCGGCGAGACTCTCCCGCGCCGCCCCCACCGCCAGCCGGTCCGACTCGACCAGCACCACCGACGCCACCCGCGGTGCCAGGGCGGCGGCGAACAGCCCTGCGCCACCGTAGAGATCCCAGGCCGCCTCCGTCGGCTCCGGGCGCAACTGGTCCAGTACCGCGCCGGCGAGCGCATCCGGTGCCGCCGGGTGCACCTGCCAGAACGCCTCCGCCGGGAGTGTCCACTCGCGACCGATCACGCGTTCCCGTACCGCCGCCGGCCCGCGTACCCGGCCCGAGACCGAGCCGGCGACCACCACATCGCCCGCGGAGGAGGCCACCATCGAGACCTCCTCGCCGGGCCGCCACGGCCGGTCGGCGGGTTGCAGCGCCGGGTGCGCGATGTGGCACCGGTCCACCGGTACCACCTCGTGCGACCGGTACCCGAGCAGCCCCGGCCGGCCGGAACCGTCCACTGTGTACCGAAGCCGCGAGCGCCAGCGCAGCGGCCCACCCGGCAACGGCTCGACCCGGACCGCCAGCGCCTGCACCTGCGCCGGGGAGAGCCGCGCCAGGCGGGTCAGCTGCTCGCGGACCACGGCCTCCTTCAGCGAGGCGTGCGCCTGCGGTGCCACGTGCTGCAGATCGCAGCCGCCGCACC
>JAFMQQ010001005.1 GCA_017354595.1 Micromonosporaceae bacterium | reverse complement strand
TGCCGCCAGTACCACGATCGCGGTGCCGTGCTGGTCGTCGTGGAAGACCGGGATCGGCAGGGCCGCGTCCAGCCGGCGTTCGATCTCGAAGCAGCGGGGCGCCGAGATGTCCTCCAGGTTGATCCCGCCGAACGAGGGAGCCAGCGCGGTGACCACCGCAATGATCTCCTCCACCTCCTGCGTCGCCAGGCACACCGGTACCGCGTCCACCCCGCTGAACTGCTTGAAGAGCACCGCCTTGCCCTCCATCACCGGCATCGCGGCACGCGGGCCGATGTTCCCCAGGCCGAGTACCGCCGAGCCATCGGTGACGACCGCGACCGTGTGTGACACCCAGGTGTACTCGTTCACCAACGACTCGTCCGCCGCGATCGCCTCGCAGACATCAGCGACACCAGGCGTGTACGCCAGCGCCAGATCCTCCCGCGTGCGCAGCGGCACCGTGGAGGCGACGGTGAGCTTCCCGCCCCGGTGCAGATCGAAGACGGCGTCAGACACCCGACGTACCCCCAGACATGGCTGATCGACTTCCGTTGGGGCACCGGCGCCGGGATCTTCCGGGCACCAGGCCAGCATAGTTCCCTTGATCAGCCACCGCGGCGTACCCACCGCAACCGGGGCCACCAGCGCAGCAGCACCCGCCCGACCACCTCGCCCGGGCCGTACCGCCGCGAATCGTCCTGGATGAATGCGTTGTCGCCCTGAAGCCACCAGCCACCAGCGGCCTCGCGCACCGCCCGCTTGACCACCGGGCCGATGTCGTCCGCGCCGGCGAACCTCCCGACCACCACGTCACCGGCCCTGACCCGGCCGGTACGCCAGACCAGAATCGCGTCGCCGTCACGCAATGTCGGCGACATCGACGGTCCGCGTACCAGTGCCGTGAACAGCTTGCCGCGTGGTCGATCCACGGTGCTGTCACTCCTTCTGCGCGGTAGGGTTTGCACTGATAGCGATCATCGCAAACGTCCAGCAATGGAGGATCCGGATGCGACTGCCACGTTTCCTTGTGCCGCGCACCGTCGTACGGGCGCACTGCGACCTGCCGTGCGGTGTCTACGACCCGGCGCAGGCGCGGATTGAGGCCGAGTCGGTCAAGGCCATCAGCGAGAAATACCAGGCGAACCAGGACCCGGAGTTCCGCACCCGGGCGCTGGTCATCAAGGAGCAGCGCGCCGAGCTGGTCAAGCATCACCTGTGGGTGCTGTGGACGGACTACTTCAAGCCCAACCACTTCCAGAAGTACCCGCAGTTGCACCAGCTGTTCAACGAGGCGACGAAGCTGGCCGGCGCGAGCGGCGCCAAGGGTTCCGCCGACCCCGCCGTGGCACAGCAGCTCCTTGAGAAGATCGACGAGATCGCCAAGATCTTCTGGGAGACCAAGCAGGCGTGAGTCAAGGCCTCACGATCCGGCCGGCGCGTCCCGAGGACGTGCCGGCCGTCGTTTCCATGGTGTACGAGCTGGCCGAGTACGAGCGCGCGGCACCGCAGGAATGCCAGCTCACCGAGGAGCAGTTGCGGGCGGCCCTGTTCGCCCCGACCCCGGCGGTCTTCTGTCACGTGGCGCGGGACGAGGCGAGCGGCGCGGCGCTGGGCATGTCGCTGTGGTTCCTCAACTTCTCCACCTGGACCGGGCGGCACGGGATCTACCTGG
>JAFMQQ010000037.1 GCA_017354595.1 Micromonosporaceae bacterium | reverse complement strand
CCGTGGTGCGCGCCGGCGCCACGCCGTCCGATACCCGGCCCGCCAGTGCCCGGCCCGCGACCGCTGCCGGCCGCCCGGTCGCCGCCCGGCGACCGTATCCCCACCGGTGACACGGCACCCACCTCCACGGACTCTTCTCGAACCCGCGTTCGATAGAACGCTCGTACGATTGTCTAGCAGACGGGTGCGACAAGAGTCGACGACACGCGGCGCGCCGTCGTACAGATGTTTGAAGTTGTCGGTTTCCCGGGATACGGTCACCCCCGGGTACACACCGCGACGAGGGAGAGAACGGACGTGTCAACCGAGGAACGGGCGAGCGCGCGGCGGTCCGGCGGTTCTGGCGGAACAGGGTCTGGCGGGATCCGGTCCGGCGGCGAGGCGCGCAAGCCGCCACAGCACAGCGCGCCCCGCGAGGGCGCGCCCAGGCCAGGAAGCGTGCCCCGGGAGGGCACGCCGCCACCGATGCATCGCGGCACCACCGTCCCGCGCAAGGCCGCCGCCGCCAGCGGCGCGCGGCGGGCAGTGTCCACTGTGGCCAGCGGCGTACCGGACCTCGGCGCCGCCGACCTGACCTACCGGCAACGCCAGATCCTTGAGTGCATCCGGGACTGGGTGCGTGAGCACGGCTATCCGCCCAGCGTCCGGGAGATCGGCGAGGTGGTCGACCTGGTCTCCCCGTCCAGCGTCGCCTACCAGCTGAAGGAGCTGGAGAAGAAGGGCTTCCTGCGCCGGGACCCCAACCGGCCGCGGGCCGTCGACATCCGGCTGCCCGGCGAGCTCGCCTGGGAGGACGAGGAGGAGGCGGTCCAGATGTCCCACCCGACCCCGGCCTACGTACCGGTGTTGGGTCGTATCGCCGCCGGCGGGCCCATCCTCGCCGAGCAGGCGGTCGAGGACGTCTTCCCGCTGCCCCGCGAACTGGTCGGCGAGGGCAACCTGTTCCTGCTCAGCGTCAAGGGCGACTCGATGCTCGACGCGGCCATCTGTGACGGCGACTGGGTCGTGGTACGGCAGCAGCCGACCGCGGACAGCGGTGACATCGTCGCGGCGATGTTGGAGGGCGAGGCGACCGTGAAGACCTACCGCCGGCGCGACGGGCACGTCTGGCTGATGCCGCAGAACCAGGCGTTCGACCCGATCGCTGGCGACGAGGCGACCATCCTCGGCCGGGTCGTGGCGGTGCTGCGCCGGGTGTAGACCCGGCGGCCGGCAGGGCAGCCAGCCGCTGGACTCAGCGCAGGTCGCCGAAGCCCTCGTGGTCGTCGGCCCAGGAGCGACTCGTCGGGCGGCTGCGGCCAGCGTCGTTCGGCCGCGGGCCGCCGTTGACCAGTCCGCCGGGCGGGACCGCCTCCGGTACCGGTGGGCCGGCCGGGTACCCGTTGGCCGGTGGGTACCCGTTGGCGGGTGGGTACCCATCGGCGGCGCCGTAGCCGCCGGACCGGTCGGGGTACTGCACCTGGCGGTAGTCCTCTTCCGGTGCCCGCGCCGCGGGGTAGTCGTAGTCGGCGCTGTACCCCTGCGACCGGTACTCCTGGACCTGGCCGGGACCGCGCTGCGGCGGGTACCCGGCCTCCGCGTACCGGTCGCCGCCGTACCCGGGCACCGGGCCGAAGCCGTCGTCGGCGGCGAAGCCATCGTCTGCGAAACCGCCCACCCGCGCGCTGCCCGAGACGCTCAGCCGTCGGCCGGCCCCGCCGTGCCGCCGGGCGCGCCGGATGCCGAGCACCCCGCCGACCACCATGATCAGACCGATCACCCCGACCCCGGCCACCAGATACGTGATGTCCTGCAGGGTGAGCCGGCTGAACCAGCCGCCGGTTGCGGCCTTCTGCGGTGCGGTACCCGGCCCGGCGCCAACCGGGGCAGCGGCCTTCCCACCGCCCGGCCTGGCCGGCGTGTAGCGCAGCATGAGGTCCGGGTTGCCGCTGCTCACCGTCTGCTTGGAGATGGTCAGGTACGAGGCACCGTCGCGGCTGTAGGTGATCGCCTCACCGGCGAACTCGTTGGGCAGCGGGGTGACCCGCGGCGATCCGTTCACGATCGCCCCCGACACGTCGCCACCGGCCACGTCCCACTCGTACGCGTCCGTGTAGGTGCGCAGCACGACCTTCTTGCCGTCCGGCGAGACGGTGCCGCCGGTGACCACGGCGTTACCGATGGCGGAGCCGAGCCGATAGGCGGTACCGGTGTGCTGCGGCGTGAAGTCGCCGGCCTTCTTCAGCGGTACCGCCTTGCCGGTGGGATCCAGGTTTCCGGTCGGCACATAGACACCCGCCGGGCCGCTGGTGCTCTTGGTGACGAAGACCGGCGTACCGTCGCCGGAGAGCACCATCGCCAGCGCGTCCGGGTGGATGCCGCCCGGGTAGCTGAACCGGTAGATCAGCTTGGTGCCGCTGCTTGGAATTTTCCACAGCGCGATCGTGGGGCGGGGTGAGTTGCCGTTGGCGCTGTCGGCGACCCAGTAGGTCCCGTCGGAGGTCTGCTGGATGTCCTGCGGGCTGAGCGCCTTAGCGGGGTACTGGATGGTGCTGGTCCGCTTGCAGGCGTTGTCGAGCAGCGTGATCACCTGCTGGTCGCTCTGCACCACCGCGTAGCCGCTGGCCGTGGCCACCAGGCCGGTGGCGTTGGAGAGCCGGCTGTCGGTGATGGTGCAGGTCTTCTGACCGGGTACCGCCGAGGCGACCGGGCCCGGGCTGGGCGCCGCCGCCGCGGGGGCTGCGGTCAGCAGGAGAAGACCCAACGCCGCGAGACCCGCGGACACACCATGTCGCATCGGCATAGTCTGGCACGTCAGGGCGGGCGCTGAGTATACGCGCGGCAGGAGCTACCCAATGTGAACCAGAGGTTCGCCCAGGTGATCAGGGTTCGGACTCCCGGTAGGGGCTCAGCTCCACTGCGAGCACGGGATCCACGCGTACCCGCATCAGCGTCCCGACCTCGCCATGCGAGGACTCCAGCACCTCACCCCGGTTGTGCACCCGGGCCACCAGATCGCCCCGGTCGTACGGCACCCGGGCGAGCAGTTCCACCGCCGGCCGGGGCAGCCGCGACTCGATCGCGACGCGCAACTCGTCGATGCCGGCGCCGGTACGGGCGGAGACGAAGACCGCGTCCGGCCACTGGCGCTTGAGGCGCAGCAGGGTCTCCTCGTCGGCGGCATCCAGCTTGTTGACCACCAGCAGCTCCGGCACCCGCTCGGCGCCAACCTCGGTGAGCACCTCGTGTACCGCGCGGACCTGCTCCTCCGGATCCGGATGCGCGCCGTCGACCACGTGCACCACCAGGTCGGAGTCGGCGACCTCCTCCAGCGTGGAGCGGAACGCCTCGACCAGCTGATGCGGCAGGTGGCGGACGAAGCCGACCGTGTCGGAGAGGGTGTACTCCCGGCCGTCGGCGGCACGCGACCGCCTGGTGGTCGGATCGAGGGTGGCGAACAGCGCGTCCTCCACCAGTACCCCGGCCCCGGTGAGCCGGTTGAGCAGGCTGGACTTGCCGGCGTTGGTGTACCCGGCGATCGCCACCGACGGGACCGCGTTGCGCCGCCGCCCGGCCCGCTTGGTCTCCCGGATCCGGCGCATCGCCGCGATGTCCCGCTTCAGCTTCGAGATTCTGGTGCGGATCCGGCGCCGGTCCGTCTCGATCTTGGTCTCGCCGGGGCCGCGCAGCCCGACGCCACCGCCTGCGCCGCCGCCACGGCCGCTGCCGCCGGCCTGCCGGGACAGCGCCTCGCCCCAGCCACGCAGCCGGGGCAGGAAGTACTGCAGCTGGGCAAGCTCCACCTGGGCCTTGCCCTCCCGGCTCTTCGCGTGCTGGGCGAAGATGTCCAGGATCAGCGCGGTCCGGTCGATCACTTTGACCCGGGTCTGCGACTCGAGGGTCCGCAGCTGGCCCGGGGACAGCTCGCCGTCACAGATCACCGTGTCCGCCCCCGAACTCTCCACCACGGCGCGCAGCTCACCCACCTTGCCGCGACCGATGAAGGTGGCCGCGTCCGGCCGGGTGCGCCGCTGGATCAGCCCCTCCAGCACCACCGAGCCGGCGGTCTGCGCGAGGGCGGCCAGCTCGGTGAGGGAGTTGTCGGCGTCGGCGGAGGTACCGTCGGTCCACACCCCGACCAGCACCACGCGCTCCAGGCGCAACTGCCGGTACTCGACCTCGGTGATGTCGGCGAGTTCGGTGGACAGACCGGCGACACGCCGCAGCGCGTGCCGCTCCTCCAGCTCGAACTCGCCGGTGTCGATACCAGTGACGGGATGGTCGGTCATATCGCCTCGATGGTGGCACGGCCGGCCAGCGGGCGCACGCTCATTCAGCGCTCAGCCTCAACTCGCCATCGGCGACGATCACCGCCGGGCCGGTCAGCTCGCAGCGCTCCCCCTCCAGCCGCAGGCGCAGCTGGCCGCCGGGTACGTCGATCACCACCCGCCCGTCGCCCTGCCCCGCCTGCTGGAGCAGGACGGCGGCGGCCGCACAGGCACCCGAGCCGCAGGAGAGCGTCTCACCCGAGCCGCGCTCGTACACCCGCATCCGCACCCGCGGCTCCGGCCCCTCCACCGGGGTCACCAGCTCCACATTCGCCGACTCGGGGAAGACCGCCGGGTCGAGCTCCGGCGGGCCACTGAGGTCCACTGTGGACACATCAGGCACCGGGCAGACCAGGTGCGGGTTGCCCACTGAGCACGAGGTGCCCGGGTACGTCCGCCCGGCGAACCGGGCCGCCGAGGCCGGCCCGACCACCGGCCGGGTCAGGTCGACCGAGATCAGGCCATCCTCCCCGGCGTCAGCGGGGATCCGGACCGAGACGACCCCGGAGCGGGT
Organism: Micromonosporaceae bacterium; assembly: GCA_017354595.1. Classification (GTDB taxonomy): domain Bacteria; phylum Actinomycetota; class Actinomycetes; order Mycobacteriales; family Micromonosporaceae; genus DATEJJ01. Next base: position 7,883 of record JAFMQQ010000037.1, on the reverse strand, counting down.
GGCGAGCGCGAACGCCGGCCCGGTGGCCAGGCCGCTCTCGGCGAGGTAGCGGGCGTAGACGCGGACTCCGTTGCCGCACATCTCGGCCAGCGAACCGTCGGCGTTGTGGTAGTCCATGAACCACTCCGCCTGGCCTGCGTACCGCGCCCCCTCTGGATGCTTGGCGGCGCGTACCACCCGCAGCACACCGTCCCCACCGATACCGAACCGGCGATCGCAGATGGCTCGCACCAACTCGGGCGTGAGCACCAGCTCGCCGTCCGGGTCGGGCAGCAGGACGAAGTCGTTGCCGGTCGCATGGCCCTTGGCAAAGCGTGCCCGCGGCGGGTGCGCCAAGTCAGGAGTGCGCATCAGACAAGTATTTCGCAGGCCCGCAGTGCTGCGTCGAGCAGCTGTGGATCCGCCCCGTCCAGCCAGTGCACCTGCGGGTCGCGCCTGAACCAGGAGCGCTGCCGGCGGACGAAGCGCCGGGTGGCCCGTACCGTCTGGTCGGCCGCCTCGCTCTCGGTACCGGTGCCATCGAGGTACCGCAGGATCTGCTGGTACCCCAGCGCCCGGGAGGCGGTACGCCCCTCCCGCAACCCACGGGTCGCCAACTGACGCACCTCGCCCACCAGCCCCAGCCGCCACATCCGTGCCACCCGCGCCGCGATCCGCTCGTCCAGCACCGTGGTCGCCAGGTCCACCCCGAGCACCACCGCGCGCAGGTACGGCACCGGCTCCGGCAGGGACGCCTGGAACGCACCGCCGGTCAACTCCACCACCTCCAGGGCGCGCACGATCCGCCGGCCGTTGGAGGGCAGGATCCGGGCGGCCGCGGCCGGATCGCGCGTGGCGAGCCGGGCGTGCAGCACGACCGGCCCGACGCGATCCAGCTCCGCCTCCAGCGCCGCCCGCAGATCCGCGTCGGTACCCGGGAACTCGAAGCGCTCCAGCACCGCGCGCAGGTACAGGCCGGAGCCGCCGACCAGCAGCGGTACCCGGCCCCGCGCCTGGATGTCGGCGATCGTGGCGCGGGCGATCCGCTGGTACTGCGCCACGCTCGCCGGCTGGGTCACCTCCCAGATGTCCAGCACGTGGTGCGGTACGCCCTCCCGCTCGGCCAGGGTGAGCTTCGCGGTACCGATGTCCATGCCGCGGTACAGCTGCATCGAATCGGCGTTGACCACCTCGCCGTCCAGCGCGTGCGCGAGCTGCACGCCCAGCGCTGACTTGCCCGCTGCGGTCGGCCCGACCACCGCGATCACGCCGCGCTGTGTGTCCACAGCGCAACCGTATAGTTCACGCCGTACGGCGCCGCGTCATAGCTCACCTCGCCACGGAAGGCGTCGGCACCGCCCGGCGAGGCGGCCGCGGCGGCGGCGAGTACCTGCCACGGTGCCCGCCCGGCCACCCGCAACTCGGCGCCCAGCCGCTCGTCCAGACCCAGCAGCGCGCCGGTCTCCACCTCGGCCAGCGCCTTGGTGACCAGCGCGTCGTACTCGTGCGCCCGGGGGTCCGCCGCGCCCGGTGCCCGCTCGCCCCGGCACGCCGTACCGTCGCCCATCACCAGCAGCCCGAGGCTGGCCTGTTGGTGCGCGTACCGCCGGCCCAGTTCGACGCACTCGGCCACCGGGGCATCGATCGCGACCGACTCGGCGCGGAGCGTGACGGGATCTGTCCAGCCGGCGCGGTACAACAGCCACATCCCCATCGACAGGCTCAGCGGCAGCGGCGGACCGGCGGGCGTACCGCCACCGTCCGGTGCCGGGAACGGCACGCCGAAACCTTCAAAGCAGGTGCCGAACGGGTACCGGTACTCGCGGCTGTCGGTGGCCGAACCGAGGATCACCAGCAACCGTGGCCGCGTGGCGAGCAGCCGGGCCACCGCGGCGTCGCAGGCCGCCCGCAGCGCGTCCATCTCGCCCGCCGCACCCGCCGCCAGCTCCGGTACGAGCAGCGGGGGGTGCGGGCAGACCGCGGCCGCGGACAGTGGCACGGATCAACCGTAACCGGACACGCCACGGTCGATGTGATCACCCGGCGGCGCCGGACAGGACACCGTATGGTCACGGTCGGCCTCAGGCGCTCGACGGGAACCGGGGCAGACCTGTGACAATGCCGGAAGCAAGTCATTGCGCTATGGCGCGCCTTGAGTGGGCACGCCCCGGCCGGCATATGGCGGCACGCGCCGGAGACGTCCGGTGCGGCCGGGAGAACGAGGATGAACACATGGGCGGGCGATGGCGGCCAACGGGAGGACCAGACCGACACCGGTTAGTGCGTGTCCGGCATGCGGCGGAGGACGGCCATGAGTGACTGGACTTCCTTCGGGCGGATCGCTGACGACGGGACGGTATACGTCAAGACCGCGGCGGGCGAGCGTGCCGTCGGCTCGTGGCAGGCCGGTACCCCTGAGGAGGGGCTGGCGCACTTCGCCCGGCGCTTCGCCGACCTGGTTACCGAGGTCGATCTCGTGGAGACCCGGCTGTCCACTGGTGCGGCCGACGCCAGCCATTCGCTGGCGACGATCAAGCGACTGCGCGGCTCCCTCGACGAGGCGCACGTGGTCGGCGACATCGATAGCCTGTGCGCGCGGCTGGACAAGCTCAACGCGGTCGCCGAGGAGAAGGCCGGTGAGGCCCGCGCAGCTCGGGAGGCGGCCCGGATCGACGCGCTGGGGCGCAAGACCGCGCTGGTCGAGGAGGCCGAGCGGCTGGCGGCCGACTCCACCAGCTGGAAGGTCGCCGGCGACCGGTTCAAGGAGATCCTCGACGAGTGGAAGACGGTCCGCGGCGTCGACCGCAAGACCGACGGCGAGCTGTGGAAGCGGTACGCCGCCGCACGGGATACCTTCACCCGCCGCCGGGGTGCGCACTTCGCCACCCTCGATGCCAGCCGCAAGCAGGCCCAGGCGCAGAAGGAGGAGCTGGTCACCGAGGCGGAGGGCCTGGCCAGCTCCACCGAGTGGTCCGCCACCGCGACCCGGCTGAAGGACCTGATGACCCAGTGGAAGGCCGCGCCGCGCGCCTCCAAGGAGGTCGAGCAGCGGCTGTGGGAGCGTTTCCGCGCCGCGCAGGACGCCTTCTTCAGCAACCGCAGCAACGCCTTCGCCACCCGGGACGCGGAACAGAAGGCGAGCCTGGACCGGCGCCACGAGCTGCTCGCCCAGGCCGAGGCGCTGGACATCGACGCCGACCCGCGCGCGGCGCAGGCCCGGCTGCGCGAGATCCAGAGCCAGTGGCACGAGGCCGGACGGCTGTCCCGGGAACTCGGCGGTGGGCTGGACCGCAGACTGCGAGCCGTCGAGGAGAAGGTGCGCCAGGCGATGGATGTGGCCTGGCGGCGCACCACCCCGTCGGACAACCCCCTGCTGACCCAGATGCGCGAGCAGGTGGCCGAGGCCGAGGCGCGGCTGGAGCGGGCCCGCGCCGCCGGCGACACCAAGCGGATCAGGGAGGCGCAACAGGCCCTGGACGCGAAGCGTCAGTTCCTTGACCTAGCCGAACACAGCAACTGATCCACACATATAGAGGCCGGCGGCGTCAACCCTCCCGGGTCGGCGTCGTCGGTCATTTGCGGGCGTCAGCGGCGCCCTTCACTTCACGGCCGGCATCCCCAGAAATACGCCGGGGGTACGGGGGGTGTGCCCGGCCTCGTGCGCATCGCCGGCCCGGGTGCGGCGGTGCGACAACGGCGACCCGTCCGCGGTGAGGTGGTGCGGGGCCGCGTACGTCACCACGGTCTCCACGATGTCGCCCGGCCGGATGCCCGGCCGGTCCGCGCCGGTGAAGTGCACCAGCCGGCCGTCGCGTGCCCGCCCCGAGAGCCGGCCGGTACTCGCGTCCTTGCGCCCCTCGCCGACCGCGACCAGTACCTCCACCCGCTGCCCGACCAGCCGCTGGTTCTGTTCGAGCGTGACCTCCTCCAGCAGGGCGACCAACCGGTCGTACCGCTGCTGCACGACCTCCTTCGGCACCTGTCCGTCCATTGTGGACGCAGGGGTGCCGGGTCGCTTGGAGTACTGGAAGGTGAAGGCGCCGGCGAACCTGGCCGCCCGTACCAGATCGAGCGTCTGCTCGAAGTCCGCCTCGGTCTCGCCCGGGAACCCGACGATGATGTCGGTGGTCACCGCCGCGTCCGGCATCGCGGCGCGCACCTTCTCCAGGATTCCCAGGTACCGCTCGCGCCGGTAGCTGCGCCGCATGGCCCGCAGTACCGCATCCGAGCCGGACTGCAGCGGCATGTGCAACTGGTGGCAGACGTTCGGGGTCTGCGCCATCGCGTCGATGACGTCGTCGGTGAAGTCCTTCGGGTGCGGGCTGGTGAACCGTACCCGCTCGAGTCCCTCGATACCGCCGCAGGCGCGCAGCAGCTTGCCGAAGGCGTACCGGTCGCCGAACTCCACGCCGTAGGAGTTGACGTTCTGGCCGAGCAGGGTCACCTCGAGCACCCCTTCGGCGGCCAGCGCGCGTACCTCGGCGAGCACATCGCCCGGCCGGCGGTCCTTCTCCCGCCCGCGCAGCGACGGCACGATGCAGAAGGTGCACGTGTTGTTGCAGCCGACCGAGATGGAGACCCAGCCGGAGTACGCCGACTCACGGCGGGCTGGCAGCGTGGATGGGAAGACCTCCAGCGACTCCAGGATCTCCGCCTGCGCTTGTTCGTTGTGCCGGGCCCGCTCCAGCAGGGCTGGCAGCGAGCCGATGTTGTGGGTACCGAAGACCACGTCCACCCAGGGCGCCCGCTCGATGATCTCGCCGCGGTCCTTCTGTGCCAGGCAGCCGCCGACCGCGATCTGCATCCCCGGCCGGGCGAGCTTGGCCGGCCGCAGGTGACCCAGGTTGCCGTAGAGCCGGTTGTCCGCGTTCTCCCGTACCGCACAGGTGTTGAAGACGACCACGTCGGCCGCGTCCGGGTCGGGCGCCGCACGGTAGCCGGCCGCCTCGAGCAGGCCGGCGATCCGCTCGGAGTCGTGCGCGTTCATCTGGCAGCCGTACGTCACGACGTTGAAGGTCCTCGCCACGCACCAAGGGTAGCGGGGGCGCCGGTACTGTAGACCGATGTGTCGCAGTATCAAGACGCTTCGCGAGCCGTACACCCCGGATGTCTCTGACGACGACATCACGGCCGCGGCCCGGCAGTACGTCCGCAAGATCTCTGGCTTCCACCGGCCGGCCCCGCACAACGCCGCCGCATTCGAGGCGGCCGTGGCCGCGGTGGCGACGGCTACCCGGCAGCTGCTCGGCGACCTGGTCGTCGGTCGGCCGGCAGCCAGCCGGACGGCGAGCTAGCGGGCGATCTCGGTGACCCGGGACTCGCGGACCACGGTCACCCGGATCTGGCCCGGATAGGTCAGCTCCTCCTCGATCTGCTTGGCCACATCCCGGGCGAGTACGGCGGCCCCGATGTCGTCCACGTCGTCCGGCTTGACCATCACCCGGATCTCCCGCCCGGCCTGCATGGCGAATACCTTCTCCACCCCGGACTTGCCGGCCGCGATCTCCTCGATCCGCTGCAGCCGCTTGACGTACGCCTCCAGGCTCTCCCGGCGCGCCCCCGGCCGCCCGCCGGAGCAGGCGTCCGCGGCCTGGGTGAGGACCGCCTCGATCGTCTGCGGCGGTACCTCGTTGTGGTGCGCCTCGATCGCGTGCACCACTTCTTCGGACTCACCGTACTTGCGGGCCAGATCGGCACCGATCAGCGCGTGGCTGCCGTCCACCTCGTGGGTCAGTGCCTTGCCGATGTCGTGCAGGAAGGCGCACCGCTTGACCAGCGCGGTATCCAGGCCCAGTTCGGCGGCCATCATGCCGGCGATGTGCGCGGTCTCCACCAGATGCTTCAGCACGTTCTGCCCGTAACTGGTGCGGTACCGCAGCCGGCCCAGCAGCTGGACCAGATCCAGCTGCATGTCGGTGATGCCGACCTCCACCAGGGCATCCTCCGCGGCCCGGTCGCACAACCGCTCGACCTCCTGCTTGGCCAGCTCGAAGACCTCCTCGATGCGGTGCGGGTGGATACGCCCGTCCAGCACCAGCTTCTCCAGCGTCAGCCGGCCGATCTCGCGGCGTACCGGATCGAAGCAGGAGAGCAGCACCGCCTCCGGCGTGTCGTCAATGATCAGGTTGACCCCGGTCACCGACTCGAACGCCCGGATGTTTCGCCCTTCCCGGCCGATGATGCGGCCCTTCATCTCATCGCTGGGCAGGTGCAGCACGCTGACCACGCTCTCCGCGGTCTGCTCGCTGGCCACCCGCTGGATCGCGTCCACCACTATGTGCCGGGCCCGCTGGTCGGCGGTCGAGCGCGCGTCATTCTCGATGTCCCGGATCAGCAGTGCCGCTTCCCGCTTGGCCTGCGACTCGATCGCCTCGACCAACTCCTGCCGGGCCGCCTCGGCGGTCAGGCCGGCGATGCGTTCCAGCTCCCGGCGGTACCGCTCCTCGGCCTCCGCGATGCCCGCCTCGCGCAGCGTCAGCCCGCCCTCCCGCTCGACCAGATCCGACTCGGCGCCGGTGATGCGCCGGTCGCGCTCGGCCAACCGCTCCGCCTCCTCGGCCAGCAGACGCTCGCGTTCATCGATACGCTGCTGCCGGCGCTCGGCGTCGGCCGCCTGCTCCCGGGCGGTCGCGGTGAGCATCGCAATCTCCCGCTCGCCGCTGCGGCGGGCGGTCTGCCTCGCCTCCTCAGCATCCTGCTCAGCCTGGCGGTGGGCTCGCTCCAGGATGGTGTCCGCCTCCGTATGCGCCGCGTCCAGCACCCGCTTCGCCTCGGCGCGCGCGGCACTCGCCTCAGCCTTGGCCGCCGCCGCCTCGGTGCGCGCCTGGCTGGCCGCGGCTCGGGACCGTTCCGCCTCGGTTGTCGCCTCGTCAGCGGTGGCCAGCAGCGCGGCCACCGACTCTTCCGTCTCCGCGAGGTACCGGGACCCGACCGGCTGACCCTGGCCGGCACGCAGCGGGCGCATGGCGCGCAGCAGGAGGGTCAGCCCGACGGCGACCAGTGCGGCCAGCACGACAACCACACCCAGCAACGCCAGGACCAGTGCTGCCACGGCCGCCTCCCTTCGCCCGGCACCACAGGACCCCGCGGGGAGAGCCTGGCGTGCCGCCTCGGTAGGAGAGGTCCGACCGGCGGGGATCTCCGGCCTGGCGATACCCGTTCGTTGCACGTCGGGTATACAAAATCAGCGTCGGCGTAACTTCACGTCGACGTCATCGTCGCGCGCCGCAGGGGTAGCGGCCAAATGATGCTGTACTGTTACGCGATCTATGTTGTGCGGTTAGCCCGCATGGCTCGGACGCTCTCCTTCAGTAACCCGAGGCTAGGTTGCGAACGGTGGTCCGGTCAAGGACTCATGATCGGGCCTCAAGGGACATAGCACACACAAGCGGTCGACCAGTTGCGCCCGGCCGGCGGGGGTGGCCGGGCCTCGGGCCCGCAGCGGTACCCGCGGAGGGATCCGACGATCGGACGACAGGGCAACGCCGTTCGGCGGAGCACCCACCTGTCTGCCCGGGCGGCGCGCAGCCGGCGTTTCCGTTGGCCGTCGCTGATTACTGGTCGGCATACGCCGGTCAGCCGGGCTGGCCCTCGTCCTCGGGGTTGGGCTCGACGGTGTCCGGGTCGAGCAGTTCCGCGTAGGAGGCGACCTGCTCGTCGGCGGCTGCCGCAAGCGCCTCCTTCACCACCCGGATGGCGAGGCCGGGCGGGTACCCCTTGCGGGCCAGGGTGCCGACCAGGCGGCGGAGCAGGACCTCGGGCGGCGTGGCAGCGCTCGCGACCCGTACCTTGCGCTCAACCAGCGCCCGTGCGGTGGCCGCCTCGGTCTCGTCGTCGACCTCGCCGAGCGCCTCGCCGACCAGCTCGCGGTCGACTCCCCGTTGGCGCAGCTCGTTACCGAGCGC
>JAFMQQ010001004.1 GCA_017354595.1 Micromonosporaceae bacterium | reverse complement strand
GAGGCCGCGCTCGCGCACGCGGTCGCGGCCCGGCGGATGGTGGCCCGGCTGCCCGTGGTGCGGGAGGCGGTGGGTATCGCCGCGTACCACGCCGGGCAGTGGCAGACCGCGATCGGCGAGCTGAGGACGTACCACCGGATGACCGGGCGGCAGACCCACCTGGCGCTGATCGCCGACGCCGAGCGGGCGCTGGGCAACCCGACCAGGGCAGTCGACATCTACCGGTCGGCCGACCGGGCCAGGATGGCGCCGGCCGAGGCGATCGAACTGCTGATCGTCGCCGCCGGTGCCCGGCGCGATGTGGGGCAGCACGAGGCGGCGGTGGGGATGCTGCGGGTACCGGAGCTGAGCGCGGAGCAACCCTGGGCCGCCCGGCTGCGGTACGCGTACGCCGACGCGCTGTTGGCGGTCGGCCGTCAGGACGAGGCGCGCGAGTGGTTCTCCCGGGCGGTCGCGGCCGACACGGCCGCGGAGACCGACGCTGCCGAGCGCCTGCTGGAGCTGGAGGGCGTACAACTCGACGAGGGCGAACAGGTCGACGAGGGCGAACAGGTCGACGAGGGCGAACAGGTCGATGAGCCGGCTGATTGACGGGTACGACCTGGTGATCCTGGACCTCGACGGCGTGGTCTACCTGGGTAGCGAGCCGGTGCCCGGCGCCGTCGAGGAGCTGAACCGGCTGCGCCGGACGGGCCACCAGATCCGCTTCGCCACCAACAACGCCTCCCGGCTGGCCAGCGAGGTGACGGCGCTGCTGGCCGGTCTCGGCCTGCCCGCGCACCCGGACGAGGTGGTCACCTCGGCTCAGGTCGCCGCGCAGCTGTTGGGCGACCGGTTGCCCAGCGGCGCCCCGGTACTTGTCGTCGGGGCCGACGCGCTGCGCAAGGAGGTGGCGGCGGTCGGGCTCACCCCGGTCGACTCGGCCGACGTCAAGCCGCTCGCCGTCATCCAGGGGTACGGTCCGGCGCTGCGCTGGTCGCACCTGGCCGAGGCGTGCGTGGCGGTACGGGCCGGCGCGTACTGGGTCGCCACCAACACCGACCGGACGCTTCCCTCGCCACGCGGTCCGCTGCCCGGCAACGGCGCACTGGTCGCGGTGGTCGCGACCGCACTGGGCCGGGGACCGGACGTGGTCGTGGGCAAGCCGCAGCCGGCGCTGTTCCAGCGGGCGGCACAACAGGCAGCGGCGCGGGCGCCGCTGGTGGTCGGCGACCGGCTGGACACCGACATCCAGGGCGCGCATGCGGCCGGGATGGACAGCCTGCTGGTGTTGACCGGGGTCGCCCAGCCGGCCGACCTGCTCACCGCGCCGCCGGCCCAGCGCCCCAGCTACCTGGCGACCAATCTCGCCGGACTGTTCACTGTGGACGGTCGGGCGCGGGCGACGGTACCCGCTGAGCAGACCGGCTGGCGGGTGCGTCGGGTCGCCGGCGGTCTTGAGTTGTCCGGGGCTGGTGCGCCGCTGGACGGGCTGCGCGCGCTCTGCACGGCAGCCTGGGCAGAAGAGGCCGGGGCAGAAGAGGCCGGGGCAGAAGAGGCCGGGAGGGAAGACGGCGCGGCGGGCGGTGGCACCGGGGTGAAGGCGGTGCGCCCGGTCGGGCCGGAGGCGGAGGCGGCGCTGCGGGAACTGCGGATCACAGTGGGCTGAACCGCCGGC
>JAFMQQ010001003.1 GCA_017354595.1 Micromonosporaceae bacterium | reverse complement strand
GTCGTAGTTCTTCGTCGCCCAGAGGAAGCCGCCCTCCCACTTCAGCGCGGCGGCGACCATGTCGTCGATCAGGCGGTGCTCGTAGGTCAGGCCGGCGGCGGCGAACTCGCCCGCGAACTCGTCCTCGAAGACCTCCGCGAACAGATCCTTGAACCGGCCGTCGTACGCCTTGAGGATGGTGTTCTTGGTGGAGAGGTAGACCGGCAGCCTGCGGTCCAGACCGTACCGGAACGACGCGCGGGCGAAGTCGCGGATCGAGTCGTCGAAGTTGTACATCCCCATCGCGATGCCGCCGCCTGGGAAGTCCGCGACGGTCAACTCGATCGGCTCCCCCGCATCGGAGGGCTGGAAGCTGATCGTCACCCGGCCGGGCCCGGGCACCACGAAGTCGGTCGCCTTGTACTGGTCGCCGTGCGCATGCCGGCCGATCACGATCGGCTTGGTCCAGCCGGGCACCAGCCGGGGTACGTTCGCCATGATGATCGGCTCGCGGAACACCACCCCGCCGAGGATGTTGCGGATCGTCCCGTTCGGCGAGCGCCACATCTTCTTCAGCCCGAACTCCTCGACCCGCGCCTCGTCCGGGGTGATGGTGGCGCACTTGACGCCGACGCCGTACCGCTTGATCGCGTTCGCCGCCTCCACCGTCACCTGATCGTCGGTGCCGTCCCGGTGCTGGATGGACAGGTCGTAGTAGTCCAGCTCAACGTCGAGGTACGGCAGGATCAGCTGGTCGCGAATCTGCTGCCAGATGATCCTGGTCATCTCGTCGCCGTCCAGCTCGACGACCGGGTTGGTCACCTTGATCTTCGCCATGCGACGGCGCTCCTCTCCACGGGCAGTCCAAGCAGTACGAGCGTACTGCACGCGCTGTGGCCGCCCGCCCGGGCACCTGCGCCTACCGCAACCTCACGCCAGCGCGCCGTCGCGCAGCACGAGCACCCGGTCGGCCAGACCGATCAGGCTCTTGTCGTGGCTGGCCACCAGCGCGGTCATGCCGCGCGCCCGGACCACCGCGGCGAGCAGGTCCATGATGGAGCGTCCGCTCTCCGAGTCGAGCTGGCCGGTGGGCTCGTCGGCGATCAGCAGCTGCGGATCGTTGGCGAGTGCCCGGGCCACCGCCACCCGCTGCTGTTGCCCGCCGGACAGTTCGTACGGCCGCTGCCGGGCATGCGAGCCCAGCCCGACCATCTCCAGCAGTACCGCCACCTTCTCCTCGCGTTGCGCCGCGGGCACCTTTGCCAGCCGCATCGGTACGCCCACGTTCTCCGCCGCGGAGAGGATCGGGATCAGCCCGAACGACTGGAAGACGAACCCGACCGTGTCCCGGCGCAGCGCCAGCAGCTGATGCTCGCCGGCGGCGGTGACATCCGTACCGGCGACCACGATCCGCCCCTCGGTCGGCCGGTCCAACCCGCCGACCAGGTTGAGCAGTGTCGTCTTGCCCGCGCCGGAGCGCCCGCTGACGGCCACCACCTCACCCCGCCGCGCGGTGAAGCTGACGTCCCGCACCGCGTGCACCGTCTGGTCGCCCCGGCCGAAGTCGCGCGAGACGCCCTCGACCTCGACGATCATTGACCGCCTCCCGGGCGTACTTCCACGTGGTCCGGCTCCAGGTTCAGCTTCACCCGGTCCCGCAGCGACAGTGCCTCGACGAA
>JAFMQQ010001002.1 GCA_017354595.1 Micromonosporaceae bacterium | reverse complement strand
GGACGCGACCCGCGGCACCGGCTGGTACCGTGGCGACCTGCACCTGCACACCGTGCACTCGGATGGGCAGCGTACCCCGGCCGAACTCGCCGCCGCCGCCCGCGCCGCCGGCCTGGACTTCATCGCCTCGACCGACCACAACACCAGCGCCGCCAACCGGGCCTGGTCGCAGCTGCGCTACGAGGGCCTGACCGTCCTACCTGGACAGGAGGTCACCACGCGGCACGGGCACTGGCTGGCGATCGGTACGCCCACCGGCTGCTCGGTCGACTGGCGGTACTCCCCCCGGGACGGCGTCTTCGCCGGCCACGCCCGGCAGGTACGCGAGCGGGGTGGCCTGGTCGTCGCCGCGCATCCCGCGGTACCGCTGCCGAGCGCCGCGTGGGAGTTCGGTTTCCGGCACGTCGACGCGGTCGAGGTGTGGAACGGCCGGTGGGGCGTGGACGACGAGGCGACGCTAAGGCTCTGGCATCGCCTGCTGCGCCGGGGGCAACGCGTCGCCGCGGTCGGCGGGAGTGACTCGCACACACCGCGGCAGCCGGTCGGCCGGCCGCAGACAGTGGTCCACGCGACTGACCTCTCCACCCCTGCACTGCTGGCCGGGCTGCGGCAAGGGCGGTCGTACCTCGCCGAGTCGAGCGGCGTGGTGCTCCGCCTCGCCGCCCGGCCGCTCTCCGCTGCCGGTACGCCGGCGGGCGCGCAGGTCGGGACGCAGCCGCGGGCCGAGATCGGGGAGGCGCTGCGCTTGCCATCGGGCACCAGGATCCTTGTCACCGCCTCGGTGACGGGCGTACCGGGCACCCGGCTCACTCTGCTCACCGCGGCCGGTCGCCTTGCCAGTACCCGGATCTCCGCGGCGGGTACCCACCACCTGCACGCCATTGTGGACAGTGGGGTGGCCCGCTTCGTCCGCGCCGAGGTGCGGCGCGGCGCGCACCGCGGCGTACCCGCACCGATGGTCGCGCTGAGCAACCCGGTCTGGCTGTTGGCCGGCTGATCAGCTCGCCAGCCCACGGCGCAGCGGCCATGATGGAGCCGTGCGCTTCTCGGTCAACCTGCCCAACTTCGGCGACTTCGCCGACGCCCGTACCGTCGCTTCGGTGGCCGCCGCCGCCGAGGCGGCCGGCTGGGACGCCCTGTTCGTCTGGGACCACGTGGTTCACAGCAAGCAGCTGCGGCGCGGGCAACCCTTCGGCGACCCGTGGATGCTGCTGACCGCCGCGGCCCTGGCGACCACGCGGATCCGGCTCGGCACCCTGGTCACACCGGTGGCCCGCCGCCGCCCCGAGGTACTGGCCCGGCAGGTCGCCACGCTCGACGCGGTCAGCGGAGGCCGGGTCATCTTCGCCGCCGGCCTCGGCGCCCCGATCGAAGACGAGTACGGCAGCTTCGGCGACACCACCGAACCGGCGGTGCTCGCCCAGCGGCTGGACGAGGGGCTGGACCTGCTCGCCCGGTACTGGAGCGGCGAGCGGGTCGAGCACGAAGGAAAGCACTACCGGGTACGGGACGTGCAACTGCTCCCGGCGACGGTGCAACGGCCACGCCCACCGGTCTGGATCGCCGCGTTCTGGCCGAACCGCCGGCCGGTGCGCCGGGCCGCCCGGTGGGACGGCGTGGTACCGCTGTTCGAGACCCGCCGGCACGGCGAGGCACCGG
>JAFMQQ010000268.1 GCA_017354595.1 Micromonosporaceae bacterium | reverse complement strand
GGCCGGGCATTGGCCCGCGGGCTGCTCGACCCGGCCGGCTTCCACGCCGGTACCGCCGCGCTGACCCTGCGCGGCCGGCTGCTCGCCGACGCCGTCGTCCGCGAGCTGGTGTGACCGGCTTCCTACTTGATGAAGGTCCAGGGGAGTGGGTACTTGTACAGCACTCCCTCGTTGGCCTTGATGCCGGCGTAGATACCGAAGCCGATGCCGGCCACGGCGACCAGGAACTGGGCCAGCGCCAGGAGCACCCCGACCAGCGCGTCGAGCCCGGGCGGCAGCACGCCGGCGCAGAGCCGCAGGAAGATCAGCACCAGCCCGGCGGCCGTGACCACGATCTGGAAGTTGAGCGCCGCCAGCGCGTGCGCCCGTACCGTCGGCGATTCCTTGCCCTTGACCACATAGGCGATCAGAGGTGCGACCAGAGCGAGCACGCCGCCGAAGAGGGCACCGGCCGCGCCGCCGAAGTGGGCGATCAGCGCCCAGTTCTTCTCATCCTGGCTGCGGTATCCGGGGGGTGGCGCGCCCTGCCCGGGCGGCGGGTACCCACCCTGCGGAGGGTAGCCGCCTGGCTGCTGCTGGTAGCCGCCCTGATACCCGCCTTGATAGCCACCCTGCTGGTACCCGCCCTGCTCGTACCCGCTTTGTTGGTATCCGCTTTGTTGGTAGCCGCCTTGTTGGTAGCCGGGCTGGGGGTTCGGGTCGTAGTAGCCCGAGGGGTCTGGAGGTTGGGTCATGCACGACACCGTAGGTGCATCGATCAATGACCGCCACACGGGGTCGGTACACCGGCCGGATCGACGATCGCGTCACCGCACCGGGTCGACGTAAACTGGCACTCGTCAACTGTGAGTGCCAGGTGGCACGATCGCGGATGAGAATCCCGGGGTGGACGGAGGTGGACGATGGCGCTCGACGAACGCAAGCTCGAGGTCCTGCGCGCCATCGTCGAGGACTACGTGGCCACCCAGGAACCGGTCGGCAGCAGGGCCCTGGTCGAGCGGCACCAGCTGCAGGTTTCACCGGCGACCATCCGCAACGACATGGCGATCCTGGAGGACGAGGGCTACATCCGCCAGCCGCACACCAGCGCCGGGCGGGTGCCGACCGATCGCGGGTACCGGTTGTTCGTGGACAAGCTCTCGACCATCAAGCCGCTCTCACCGGCCGAGCGCCGGGCGATCGAGCGGTTCATGCTCGGCGCGGTCGACCTCGATGACGTGGTACACCGCACCGTACGGCTGCTCGCCCAGCTGACCCGCCAGGTCGCCGTGGTGCAGTACCCGAGCCTGGCCCGCTCGGCGGTACGCCATCTGGAGCTGATCCCCATCTCCACCACCCGGCTGATGCTCGTGATGATCACCGATACCGGCCGGGTGGAGCAGCGCCTGGTGGAGCTGCCCAGTCCGGTACCGGACACCGAGGTCAACCAGTTGCGCCAGGCGATCAACGAGAAGCTGGACGGGGTCCGCCTCGCGGACACCCCGCCGCTGGTACAGGCGCTGGTCGACGAGGCGGATGTGCGGCGCCGGGCGGCGCTCACGGCGATCTCCTCGGTGCTACTGGAGACTCTGGTCGAGCGCACCGACGAGCGGATCGCCCTGGCCGGTACCGCCAACCTGGCCCGGGGCGCCCTGCTGGACTTCCACGGATCGCTGCGTCCCATCCTCGAGGCGCTGGAGGAGGAGGTGGTACTGCTGAAGCTGATCGGATCCACCGAGCCCGATCCCTCCGTGACCCGGGTGCTCATCGGCGACGAGAACGAGATCGAGCATCTGCGGAGCACGTCGGTGGTGAGCACCGGGTACGGTCCGGGGAGTACCGCCGTGGGCGGGATGGGTGTGCTCGGTCCGACCCGGATGGACTACCCCGGCACCATCGCGACCGTCGGTGCCGTGGCACGCTACGTCGGCGAACTGCTCGCGCAGAACTGATAGAGGGATAGTGGCCAAGGATTATTACGGCGTGCTGGGTGTTCCCCGCACCGCTAGCGCGGAGGAGATCAAGCGCGCCTACCGGAAGCTGGCACGCCAGTTCCACCCGGACGTGAACCCGGATCCCGCCGCGCAGGAACGGTTCAAGGAGATCAACGCCGCGTACGAGGTGCTCTCCGATGACCAGAAGCGGCAGATCGTCGACCTGGGCGGCGATCCGCTCGAGTCGGGTGGCGGGATGGGGCCGGGCGGTCCGGCCGGCCCGGGCGGTGCGTTCGTCGGCTTCCAGGACATCATGGACGCCTTCTTCGGCTCGACCACGGCCCGCGGGCCCCGCCCCCGTACCCGGCCCGGCTCGGACGCCATCCTGCCGCTGCCACTGGACCTGCACGAGACCGCGTTCGGGGTGGAGGCACCGCTGACCGTGGACACCGCGGTGACCTGCCAGACCTGCAAGGGCGCCGGTACCGCGCCCGGTACCCACGCCAACACCTGCGAGGTCTGTGGCGGCCGGGGCGAGGTGCAGACCGTACAGCGGACCTTCCTCGGTCAGGTGGTCTCATCCCGGCCGTGCGGGGCGTGCGGCGGGTACGGCACGGTGATCGCTGCGCCCTGCCCGACCTGCGCCGGCGACGGCCGGGTACGCAGCCGGCGCACCCTGACCGTGAAGATCCCGCCCGGTGTCGAGGACCAGATGCGGATCCGGCTGGCCGGCCAGGGCGAGGTGGGCCCCGGTGGCGGCCCGCCCGGCGACCTGTACGTGGAGATCCACGAGCGGCCACACGACATCTTCTCCCGCAAGGGCGACGACCTGCACTGCCGGGTCACGGTACCGATGACCGCGGCCGCGCTCGGCACCCGGCTGACCATCAAGACGTTGGATGGCGAGGAGACCCTTGAGGTGCGGGCCGGCACCCAGCCCGGCTCCACCCAGCGGATCAAGAGCAAGGGTGTGCCGCACCTGCGCGGTACCGGCCGCGGCGACCTGTACGTGCACCTCGACGTGCGTACCCCGGTGAAGCTGGACGCGCAGCAGGAGCAGCTGCTTCGCGAGTTCGCCAAGTCGCGCGGCGAGGAGGTCGCCGAGCTGAGCAAGCAGGGTGGCTTCTTCTCCCGGATGCGCGACGCGTTCAACGGGCACGCGTGAGTGGCCACCTCTTCCTTGTCGAGTCACTCCCCGATGGCGACTCGTATGTCCTAAGTGGACCGGAGGGGCACCACGCCGCCGACGTGGCGCGGTTGCGGGTGGGGGAGCGGCTGCTGCTGGGAGATGGGCGTGGCGGCACGGCCACCGCCGTGGTCAGCGCCGTCGGCCGGTCCCGCCTCGATCTGTCCATTATGGATCGACGGTACGAGGTACCGCCGGAGCCCCGGCTGGTGGTGGCGCAGGGCCTGGCCAAGGGCGACCGGGCCGAGCTGGCCGTGCAGGCGATGACCGAAGCAGGGGTGGACGAGATCCTGCCCTGGGCGGCGAGCCGTTCGGTGGTCATCTGGCGGGATGGTCGCGGGCTGGAGCGGTGGCGTACCACCGCCCGCGAGGCGGCGAAGCAGTCGCACCGGGCGTGGCTGCCGGTCGTCTCCCCGGTTGTGTCGACCGGCGCGCTCGCACCGCGGGTCACCTTCGTGCTCGACGTCTCGGCCGCCGCCCGGCTGTCCACTGTGGATCTTCCGGCCGGCGTGCCGGAACTGGTGCTGGTGGTCGGACCGGAGGGCGGCGTGGCACCCGAGGAGCTGGCCGCGTTCCGGCGGGCCGGCGCGGTACCGGTACGGCTGGGCGCCACGGTGCTGCGGACGTCCACGGCGGGTGTGGCGGCCCTATCGGTACTCGCCGCCCGGCTGGGCCGGTGGTGACGGTCCAATCGGGAACAGACGGTCTGCGCGACCGGTTCTCAGTCGGCGGTGAGCACGCCACCGACCCCGGTGCGCCCGGCGGGCGTGCCGACCAGTTCCACCGTCACGCCCGCCCGTACGCCTTCGCCGAAGACCGCGACGACCGCATCGGTGACGCCGGAGACCAGGCGGGCCGCGATCTGTTCCGCATCCGGCCGGTCGAACGCCGCCTCCCTGATGCCGAACGTGACGCTCGGCGCGGGTGCCTGCGCCGGCTTGCCGCCGATTCCCCACCGGCTCACCGGAAGCCCGATCAGGTGGACCACCGCGATGTCGCGCGCCCACTCGCCATAGACGGCAACCACCGCGTCGGTCAGCGCCTCGATCAGGGCGCTCTCCCGGCCGGCCAGATCAGTCTCCAGGGCATGCACGGTCAGGTGCGGCATTGCGTCAACCCGTCCTATCATCGACTTTGACAACAAAGAGTCTTTGATATCAAAGCTAATGTGGAGGTGGCGTGGTGTCAACGCCCGGCTCCCCGGACGACACCGTCCGGGAACTACTGCTGTTGATGCCGCGGCTGGTCGGCCGCATCAAGCGTCTCCCGTTGCCGGCGCAGCTACGATCATTCGATCTGGCACCACGACACCTGTCACTGCTGTCGCTACTGCTGCTCGATGGTCCGATGACCGTGTCGGAACTGGCCGGGAAGCTGGCGGTCGCGCCGACCACGGTGAGTCTGATCGTGGGCGACCTCGACCGCAAAGGGGTGCTGGTACGGCGCGAGGACGAGGCGGACCGGCGGCGGCGCATCATCGACATCAGCCCGAAGAGCCGGCCGGCCATATCGCAGTGGCTCTCGCCCGGCGCGCGCGCCTGGCGGCACGCCCTCAAGCCGTTGACGCCCAGGCAACGGCGCACCTTCGTCGACACGCTCCTCGCCTACGAGGCTGCCGTAACGCGTGATGCGCGTCCATAGTGGAGCGTCCCAACCGTCTGGGTCGGCCGCACGGCGCTGGCTGATAATGCTCAGCATGACCCTGCGATACGACGAGTTGCTCGGCCCGTTGCGGGAGGCGTACGACGCGCGCGCGGCCTGGCGCGACCAGCAGGCGAAGCAGGCGTGGAAACTGGCGGAGCGCAAGGCGTTCCGCGGCCGGCTCACGCCC
The DNA here is from genome assembly GCA_017354595.1 of Micromonosporaceae bacterium. Classification (GTDB taxonomy): domain Bacteria; phylum Actinomycetota; class Actinomycetes; order Mycobacteriales; family Micromonosporaceae; genus DATEJJ01. The sequence goes on along the minus strand of JAFMQQ010000268.1, from coordinate 273 downwards.
GGGGCGCGGCTGCTGGAGATCGGCGCCGGTACCGGGCAGGACAGCGCCTACTTCCAGGCGGAGGGTTTCGCCATCGTCGCGGCCGACCTCTCGCCGGTGATGGTTGAGCACTGCCGGGCCAAGGGCATCGAGGCTCATGTGATGGACTTCCTGCACCTGGACTTCCCGGCCGGCTCGTTCGACGCGGTGTTCGCGATGAACTGCCTGCTGCACGTACCCAACCGCGACCTGCCCGCGGTGCTTGCGGCGGTCCGGTCGGTGCTGCGCCCCGGT
>JAFMQQ010001001.1 GCA_017354595.1 Micromonosporaceae bacterium | reverse complement strand
CCCGGCATCCCGTCGTCCCAGTGGTAGCGGTACACCGTCGGACCGCTGCGCAGCTCCGCCTCCACCGCCAGCACGGTGGCGAGAAAACGCGGGTCCTCATCCGGCAGCAGGCCGGACAGGCCGATCCAGAGGGACGAGGCGTCCATCTCCGGGTGCCCGTACGCGACGCTGTAGGCACCGGCCGTCTCGTTCCAGCCGTGCTCCAGTACGTTCTCGCCGATCTTGTCCCGCAGCTCTGTCCAATCTGGACGGTCACCGAACTCGCCGCCGAAGTCCTTGTGGATACGCAGCGCCCGGTCCACCGTCAGCCAGCACATCACCTTCGAGTACACGTGGTGCCGGGGCGGCAACCGCGCCTCCCACAGGCCGTGGTCGGGCTCGTGCCACCGGCGCCCCACCGCCTCCACCATCGCCTCGATCACCCGCCATTCCTGCGGGAGTACCGAGCCGCGGACCCGCGTCACGGCCGCGATCAGGTCCGCCACCGGGCCGAAGACGTCCAGTTGCAACTGGCGGTTGGCCGCGTTGCCGATGCGTACCGGTCGGGACCCGGCGTACCCGGGCAGCGATTCGAGCACCGCCTCCGGGGCCAGTTCCAGCCCGTGCACCGTGTACAGCGGGTGCAGCCGCTCCGGGTGCCCGCCGGTGTTCTCGATGCACCGGTCCACCCAGCTCAGGTACTCCTCGGCCGGCTCGATCGAGCCGAGGTCGACCAGTGCCCGGGCGGTCATCGCGGCGTCCCGCAGCCAGCAGTACCGGTAGTCCCAGTTGCGTACCCCGCCCATCTCCTCCGGCAGTGAGCTGGTCGCCGCGGCGATGATCGACCCGGTCGGCTGGTGGATCAGCCCGCGCAGGGTCAGCGCGCTGCGGGCGACGTGGTCCCGGGCGACCGTGGGCAGCTTCAGCGTGGACAGCCAGTCCCGCCAGCACCGCTCCTGCCGGGCCTGGCGGGTCTCGATCGTCTCGCTCCACGGGTTGAGGCTGTGCGAGCCACAGCGCAACTCCAGCACGCACCGGCCACCCATCGCGGCCAGGTCCACCACCGCGATCGCCCGGTCGAAACCGCCGTCGGAGTTGATCTCCCAGTCCACACCGGGGGAGTAGAGGCAGATCGGGTCGTTGGAGCCGAGCACCAGCAACCCTTCGCCGAGCGGCTGCAGGCTGACCGGTACCTGGCCGAACTCGGGCCGGGGGGCGAACTCCACCCGGGCCCGTACCGCACCGGAGAGTACCCGCACCAGCGTGGTCGCGTCGGCGGTCCGCCCGTCGTCCACCGGTACCCCGCGGTCGAGCCAGTCGGTGATGGTCAGCCCGGACCACCGGGTCTCCACCGTCATGGTGCCCGACCGGTACCGCTGGCCCAGCGGCATCCCGTCGCGTACCGCCGGGCGGACCCGGAACAGTCCGGCCGACCCGCCGCCGAGCAGGTCGGCGAAGATCGCCGAGGAGTCCGGGTCGGGATGGCACAGCCAGGTCACCGTCGAGTCCGGTGCGACCAGCGCCACGGTCCGGCCGTTGGAGAGCATCGAGTGCCGCTCGATCGGCAGCGCCCGCTCGCCGTACAGCCAGTTGCGCCGCGTCTCCAGCAGGTACGCCATCACCCGCACCGCGTCGATCGGCGCCCCGACCCGGTACTGGGCGGCGGTACCGCCTGGGCCGAT
>JAFMQQ010001000.1 GCA_017354595.1 Micromonosporaceae bacterium | reverse complement strand
AGGTCGGCACCTTCTGCGCGGTGAACATCCAGTGCTGCTTCTCGATGATGCGCGAGACTTCGATCAGCACATCCTGGGTGACCTGGTCCAGTTCCTCGGTCTCCTCGACCCGCCGGCGGACGTTGCCGCATACCTCGGCGAGCGCCCCAGTTATCAGGTCAACCACGGCGTCGTCGGTCAGCTGGCCGGCCGGAAACTCTGGCAGCGGGCTGGACTTGGCGACCGTCGCCGGCCGGCCATCCACCCAGTAGCCGATCGCCACCGCGCGCTCGGCCACCAGGTCGGCGGCGTTGCGTACCTCGTCGGTCAGCTCGTCCAGATGCAGGTGTACCTGCCGGAAATGCCGGCCCACGACGTTCCAGTGCGCCTGCTTGGCGCGCATCTGCAGGTCGGTCAGCTCGGTCAGAGTCTCCTGCAGGTCGGCACCGACGGCGCGAACATCGACGTCAATCAAACCATTCATATCGGTTGCCTCGATGACGTTGCTCCGGTCCCGCGAGGCGCCCTTCGACTCGGTCATATCGGGTACGTAGCCACCCGGCGTAGCCCCGAAACATCGCCGGTCTCGGTCGGGAGCGGAAACCTGCCACACTGGGCGGGTGACTCAGCCGCCCCCGTCGGTCCCGATCCGGCCCTACGCACCGGCGGCCGGATACTCGGTCCCGGCCCAGGCCGCATCGCCGCCCTGGTACCCGTACGGTTACCGCCCGCCGGTGCCGGTCGCACCCAGCGGCGCCCCGCTCGCCGAGTTCGGCGATCGGCTGGTCGCCTACCTGCTGGACAGCCTGATCGTCGGTGTCGTCCTGCTCATCCCGTACGTGATCGGCGCGGTCACCTTCTTCCGACGGTTCTTCGAGCAGATGGACCTCGCGGATCAGACGGGAACGGCACCCAGCGTCTCCGGCATCTTCGTGCCATACCTGATCTTCCTGGGGTACACCCTGGCGCTGCAACTCGTGGCCCAGTTCGGCTACCAGGTGCTGTACCAGTCGCGAACCGGCCAGACGGTCGGCAAGCGGGTGATGAAGATCCGGGTCGAGTGCCTCGATGGCGAACCACTTTCCGTCGCCACGGCGCTGCGCCGGTGGCTGATGCAGGGTCCGGCCGCCATGGTCGTACCATTCTTGACGTGGCTTGACGGGCTGTGGCAGCTCTGGGACAAGCCCTACCGCCAATGCCTGCACGACAAGGTGGCCAAGACGGTCGTGGTGAGAGCGAATACCGGTCCGAGGGCGGTTGTGTCTTGAGTGAAATCGGACCTGGCTGGTACAAGGACCCGGCCGAGCCGACGACCCAGCGGTACTGGGACGGTGAGGGGTGGATCGGCGATCCGCTGCCGCTCTCCGCGACCCCACCGGAAGGGCCACCGCGCGACGCCGGGCAGATCCCCGGTGTAACGGCGGTCGGCCAGCGGGCAGGCGGCCAGCAGCCCGCGCCCGGTCCGGCCACGCCCGGCCTGGCCACGCCCACATCCGGCCCTCCGGCAACCGGCTCCGGCGCTACGGCGGAGCCCACAGTGGGAGCGCCCCCGGTCGCACCGGGTAGCTGGCCGGCACAACCACCGTGGTCGTCGGGATGGCCGCCCGGTTGGCCCGCGCAGCCTCCGGTTCCGCCGGACGTCCAGCCCGGCCCGCCGCTCCAGCCCGGCCCGCCGGTGCCGCCG
>JAFMQQ010000267.1 GCA_017354595.1 Micromonosporaceae bacterium | reverse complement strand
CTGTATGACCGCGGCCGCACACGCCCAGCACGAGACGCACGCCCAGCACGAGACGATGGGGCACCGGCAGCGGCTGGAGGCGCTCTCCGGCCTGCTGCTCGTCCTGTTCGTCGCCCTGCTCTCCAGCACGGTGGTCTCCACCGCACTGCCGAAGATCATCGGCTCGCTGAACGGCAGCCAGACGCAGTACACCTGGGTGGTCACCGCGACCCTGCTGACCGCCACCGCCACCACCCCGATCTGGGGGAAGATCGCGGACCTGGTGAACAAGAAACTGTTGGTGCAGATCGCGATCGTGGTCTTCGTCGTCGGCTCGATGATCAGCGGCATGTCGCACAACACCGAGCAGCTGATCGCCGCCCGCGCCTTCCAGGGCATCGGGGTCGGCGGCCTGCAGGCGCTGGTACAGGTGGTGATCGCGGCGATCATCCCGCCGCGCGAGCGGGGTCGCTACAACGGGTACCTCGGCGGCGTGATGGCCCTGGCCACGGTCGGCGGGCCGCTTCTCGGCGGCGTGATCGCCGATACCAGCTGGCTCGGCTGGCGGTGGTGCTTCTACGTCGGCGTCCCGGTCGCCCTGGTCGCCCTGGTGCTGCTGCAGCTGACCCTGCACGTACCCACCATCCGCCGGCCGGTACGCATCGACTACCTCGGCGCCACCCTGATCACCGCGGCCGTCTGCACCCTGCTGGTCTGGGTGTCCTTTGTGGACTCCTCGTTCGCCTGGCTCTCCTGGCAGACCGAGCTGATGGTACCGGGCGCGGTGGTGCTGCTGGCGCTGGCCGTATTCGTCGAGTCGCGGGTGGCCGAGCCGATCATCCCACTGAAGATCGTCACCGAGCGGACCACGTCGCTGGCCATCATCACCAGCCTCGCCGTCGGTACCGCGATGTTCGGTGGCGCCGTCTTCCTGGGCCAGTACTTCCAGATCGGGCGCGGGTACAGCCCAACCGAGTCCGGCCTGATGACCATCCCGATGATGGCCGGGGTGCTGCTGACCTCGATCGTCGCCGGCCGGCTGGTCTCCCGGCACGGCCGGGTCAAGCCGTACATCGTGGCCGGCACGGTGGTGCTGGTCGCCGGGTTCGCGATGCTCGCGACGGTGGACCACGCCACCCCGCTGGTCCTGGTCGGCGCCGGCATGTTCCTGGTCGGTGCCGGGGTCGGGATGTCGATGCAGAACCTGATCCTGGCGGTGCAGAACACGGTGCAGCTGCGCGATGTGGGCGCGGCGACCTCCTCGGTGACGTTCTTCCGGTCGCTGGGCGGCGCGGCGGGTGTCGCGGTGCTCGGCGCGGTGCTGGCCCGCCAGGTCACCACGAGCATCAACCACCAGCTGGCCGCGGCCGGCCTGCCCACCTCCGGCGGTACCGGCGGTGCGAGCGCGCTCAACGTGTCCGCGCTGCCGGCCCCGATCAGGCACATCGTCCAGGTCGCCTACGGCGACGCGACCGGCCACATCTTCCTGATCTCAGCCATCATCGGCGTGGTCGGTGTGATCGCCGCCCTGCTGCTCAAGCCGGCGCCGCTGCGCACCACACTGGACAAGACGGCGACGGCGACCGACCGCTCGGAAGCCCCCGAGCCGGTCAGCATCGAGCCGTAGCAGGTGCGAGCAGCTGGTCGATGCGGGCGACCGCCTCGGCCAGCCGCCGTTCGCGGTCGCCACGCACCTCGATCCACGGCTCGTCGCGGCGCGCCAGCTCGTCCCGGAACCGCTGGGTCATCCAGCCACGGACATGCTCGCCGTCGCGGGTACCGTCCTGGACGAACGGGATGTCGTCACCGGTCAGGATGTACAGCGCGTACGACCGGGCGGACGCCAGCGCCCGCACCTGGTCTGACGGCGTGCCGAGGTAGCGTTCGTGCCAGATCGAGGTGGCCAGCGCGTCGGTGTCGCAGATCAGCAACCGTCCACTATGGCCGGCCATACTGTCCTCATCGGACTGTTGCCGGCCGGCGATGTGGACGAAGTCCTCGGTACGCCAGTCGATCGTGGGAGCCTGCGCGAGGAGCTGCTCGCAGTACGCCCGGCCGTACTCGGGTACCCAGGCGCACCCGTAGTGCGCGGCCAGGTCCTGGGCGAGCGTCGTGGTACCGGTGGACTCGGCGCCGACCACGGCGACCCGGCGCACGTACCAGGCTCGCACGCACGGGGCGAGGAACTGCGCGTACCGCCACGGGTCGCCCCGCACCAGGGTGCCGGAGACCGGATAGCGGCGCCGGTCCGGGTCGACCGCAACGTGCCGCGCGCTCATCGCGGCCGCGTAGCGCGGGCCGTACTCCTCCGAGGTGAAGACCGCATCCGGTGCCCGGCCCAGCAGCTCGACGGTACGCGCCGCCCAGGCGCGCGAGGTCGCCTCCCCCTGCTGGTCCGGGATGTCGTCCGGTGTCACCAGAACCGTGGCCGCCGGGTGCAGCTCGCGCAGCCAGGCCGCCCGGGTCTGCGCCGGTACCGGATCGTCGGTGCGCTCGCAGACGATGACTACCACCCGGTCGGCACCGGCGCACGCGGTCTCGATGAGGTACGAGTGGCCGGCGTGCGGCGGCAGGAACTTCCCGATCACGACGCCGATCCCGGCTGGGGCGCGCCGTCCCGGGGCGCGTTGGTACGTCACGGCGTCACCGCGGCTGTCGCCTGGTCACCGGTCGCGGACCCGCCCGGCACTGCCACGCTCCGGCGCCACTGGCGCAGCCCGACCACGCTCATCGCGATGAACAGCGGCTGCAGCGCGGCGGTCAGGTACAGGTGCTGGATGCTGTACATGACGACGTAGGCGACATCGACGGCGATCCACAGGTACCAGTTGCCGAGCAGCTTGCGGGTCAGCATGTACTGGGCGAGCAGGGAGACCACCGTGGTGGTCGCGTCCGGCAGCGGCTGCGCGTCGGAGACCGCGGCCATCGCCGCCCACAGGCCGAGTGTGGCCGGCACCCCGATGCCGGCCAGCAGCAGCACCTCGACGCGCCGGGTGCGCTGGACCCGCAGCCCGCCCGACCGGTTGCTGCCGCGGACCCACCAGTACCAGCCGGCGACCTCGAGTCCGATGTAGACAATCTGCAGTCCCATGTCCAGGTAGAGCCGGGACAGTCCAAAGAGGACGAGCCAGGAGAGGCTGTTGGCGATCCCGACCGGCCAGGCCCAGACATTCTCCCGGACGTAGAGCCAGACCGACACCGCACCGGTGATGAAGCCGGCGATCTCGAACCACGACATGCAAGCATGATACTCAATCTGAGTCTCTGCACAACTCAATCTGAGTCATGCCGTCTGCACCGGGACCGTCAGTGGTGATCGTGCCGGCCGAGGGTCTGCACCGGGGTCGCGCCGGGGCGGGTCCACTGCGGGACCGGGCGGCTGGTCGGTCCCCAGACGGCCTTCCCGTCCGCGTCCGAGCGCAAGTACCAGCAGGGGTTGTTCCCCTCCGGCCAGCCCTCGGGGGTGTCCTGCCACGCCTCGCCGCGGCCGTACGGCGTCATGTCGAGCAGGGCGAAGCAGCCGCTGACCGGCTCGGTGCCACGGCCGGTCGTCTCGTAGGTGAGGAACGCGCGATCGCCGTCGCGCAGGAAGCTGGTGAAGCAACCCATGTCGCCGCCGACCGGTGCCGCCACGCCGCGCACCGAGTACCAGGGCTGGGTGTAGCCCATGAACGCGATGTAGGAGGCCACCTCGTCCCACGCTCCGGTGGTCAGGATGGCGAACGAGACACCGCGGGCGTTGAGGTAGGCCGCGTCCTTCAGGTGCCAGGCCGACACGGTGCAGCCCTCGCACTGCCCCTGGTGCGGCGCGCCGTCGTACCACATGTGCTTGTAGACCACGAGCTCGTCGCGGCCCTGGAACAGGTTCCGGAACGGCACCGGCCCATCGGCTCCGACCACCTCGACCCTCGGGTCGAACTCCACCATCGGCAGCCGGCGGCGGGCCGCGGCGATGGCGTCGCCCTCACGGGTGTGCGCCTTCTCCCGGACCAGAAGCTCGCCCCGGGCCGCCTGCCAGGTGGCCAGGTCGACGACGGGCGGGCGGCCGGGCAGTGCGGTGGTCGGGTTGTCGGGGGTGGTCGTCATGCTTGTTCTCCCTGATGTCTCGTGCCGACTCGTGTCTCGCGCCGGCCCGTGTCTCGTGCCGGGCAACGATCTGCTGTCACCGGAACAGACTCGCGACCCGGCCGGAATTCATCGCGGCGGGGCGCCCCTCGGCCGAGCCTGGCACGGAGCAAGCCGGGCTGGCAAGGTCACCGACGCACGCCAGACGGCACGCGCCGGCCGCACCCAGGACGGCCGGCGCGTGCCGGTTTGCCCACCGCGGCCCGGCCACCGGCGCACCCGGGAGGGCACGCCCGGCCAGGAACCGGGCGTCGACGGGTCACATTGTGAGCAACTTGTCCAGGGTGATCGGCAGCTCCCGGATCCGTACCCCGGTGGCGTTGAAGACCGCGTTGGCGATCGCCGCACCGGAGCCGACCGTACCCAGCTCACCGATGCCGCGTACGCCGACCGGGTTGAACACGGTGTCCGGGTGATCGAGGAACGTGACATCGATAGGTGGTACGTCGAGGTGGACCGGCAGCATGTAGTCCATCAGGTTGGTGTTGGCGATCCGGCCGGTGCCCGGCTCGACCAGGGCGCCCTCGGTCATGGCGTGACCGATGCCGAAGATCACGCCGCCGATGATCTGGCTGCGCGCGGCCTTCTGGTTCACGATCTTTCCGGCGTCGATCACCGTGGTGATCCGGGACAGCCGCGGTTCCCCGGTGAAGCGGTTCACCCGCACCTCGACGAAGTGCGCGCCGAAGGAGTGGAACGCCCACTGGGTGGCGTCGCCGCCCGCGTCGTTGCCGGTACCCTCGACGGTCGCGGTACCCGTCGCCGCGAGCAGGTCGGCAAAGGCGACCGACTTCCCGGCCCCGACCACGGCACCGTCCTGATAGGACAGGCTGGCCGGGTCCAGGCCGAAGAACGGCGAGGCGTCGTTGGTGACGGCGAGCTGGATCAGCGCCTGCTTGGCCGAGGTGGTCGCGTTGACCGCCGCGCCCGAGACGCTGGCGGTGGAGGTGGAGCCGAACGCACCGGTGTTGTTGGGCAGCGTCGAGTCGCCCAGATCCGGCTTGATCCGGTCCAGCGGGATACCCAGCCCGTCCGCGCCGAAGATCGCCAGCACCGTCCACATGCCGGTGCCCAGGTCGGCGGTTGCCGAAGCGATCGTGGCGGTACC
>JAFMQQ010000266.1 GCA_017354595.1 Micromonosporaceae bacterium | reverse complement strand
CAGGAGCCAGCAGCCGGAGCGCCTCGGCGAAGCTCGGCGTCACCAGATCCGGCCGGGTGGGCGCCCAGCGGGCCGGGTCATGCGCGTCGACGGCGAGCAGGCCGGTCCGCCCCCGCTGCGCGACGAGCAGGTCGGCCAGCCGGTCGGGCAGGCCACCGCAGCCGTAGTCGCAGACCAGCACCGCGTCGGTACCCGCGGCAAGTTCCTCCGCCACGACGGCGAGAAACCGCTGCGCGGCGGCCGCCGGGATCGGTGCCGTGTCGCCCTCGTCGAACCGGGCGACGATCTGCCCCTCGGCCAGTAGCCGCCGCTTGGCCAGCGTGCGCCGGCCCGGTACCCGCACCAGCCGCGCCGCCACACCCGCCTCGCCGGCGAGCCGGTCCAGCAACTCCCCCGTGGCGTCATCCCCGGCGGCGGCGACCAGGCGCACCCGGGCACCGAGTGCGGCCAGGTTGGCGGCGGTGTTCGCGGCACCGCCGCAGGCATGGCCGGTACCGGCCAGATCCACCACCGGCAGCGGGGCTTCCCGGCAGACCCGGTCCGCGGTGCCGCGCAGCCAGCCGTCCACCATCGCGTCGCCGAGTACCAGCACCCGGCGCCCCCGCCAAGCCGCCACAAGCTCCGCCGTCATGCTGCCCCGGTACCCCGTGACGCCGGCACCAACCGCCCGGCTGCCAGCGCCAAGCGGAGTGGCCCGGGTGGAGTGACCGGTCGGCGCCGCGGGTACGGGCCGGGCCATGGCCCAGATGCAGATCAGCGAACTCCTCGAAGAGGTGTACGTCGGCCAGGAGCGGCTCACCCGGGACACCATCCACCGGCACGCGGTCGCCGCGGGCGCGGCACCCGACGTGGTCGCGGCGCTGGACCGGCTACCCGAGGGCGAGTACTCGCTCGTCGAGGTGACCGAGGTGCTCGTCGTCGCCGATCAGGACCGGGTACGGGCGGATCTCGGGGTACCCGCCAACCAGCTGACCGACGACGACCTGTCCCGCGAGGTGACCCACCTGCACCAGACCCGGGAGCAGACCTTCCGGCACGGCTCGGAACAGGCACTGGCCCGGCATGACGAACGCACCGCAGAACTCGAAGAGGAGTACCTGCGCCGCAACCCGCAGCGCGAGGTCGACCCGGACCGGCTCCGCTCCGGAGCCCGGCTGCGCGAGCCGGTGCAGGAGACCTAACCGCCGGCGCGCTACACGCGCGCAACTACCGGAGCCGCCGGCGCGCTACACGCGCGCAACTACCGGAGCCGCCGGCGCGCTACACGCGCGCAACTACCGGAGCCGCCGGCGCGCTACACGCGCGCAACTGCCTAGCCCACCATCCGCTGCGCGCCGGCCGGCTGCGGCTCGGGCGCCGGCGGGTTCTTGGCCACCCCCCGCGCCGGGCGGGTCCGACCCGCACGCTTCGCCATCCGCGCGTCCTCGACCGGCGGTACGGCCACCGCCGCGGGGCGCGAACTGATCGCCGGCCGCGGGTGCCGGCCGGCAGTGATCTGCGCCGGTACCGACGCCTGCTTGCGAACCATCCCCCACCGCAGCAGGTACGCGTCGGCCAGCGCCCGGGCCGAGCCCTCAATGCTCTCGCCGGTCAGCCCACACCAGAACTGGATCAGCTCCACCGCCTCATCCGGCGTCAGACGCGGTCCGAACGAGCCCACATCGTCCGGCAGCCCTTCGATCTCCGAGCGCAGGTAGTGGTGCGCATAGACCCACGGGTACCACGCGTCGATGTATGGGATAAGCGGGCCCTTCGTACGGTTGACGAAATCCTGGATCGTCTCCACAGTCACCTCCGGCTCGATGCATGCGGCTCCATCGGCTCCATGCATGGACGCCCCCCACTACCCAGGTCAACGAGCGCGTACCCAAGATCGCTTCAAGGTGGCACACCCGGTCGCTGACCGGGGACTGAGAGCGACGGCGTTTCGCTGCAGGAGGTCCGGGTACCAGGCGCACCGACGAAAGGGGCGGGCGATGGCGGACAAGGTTCGCGATCTGATGGCCGAGCCGGTCACGGTACCGACCGATGCCACTCTCATCGAGGCGGCGCAGCTGATGCGGGACGCGGACATCGGCGACGTCATCGTCGCCGAGAACGGGACGGTGCGGGGCATCATCACCGACCGGGACATCGTCGTTCGCGGGGTGGCCGCGGAGCACCTCCCGGCGGATACCCCGGTCGGCACGGTCTGCAGCGGGGACCCGATCACCGTCACCCCCGAGGATGACGTGCGGCGGGCGATCACCCTGATGCGGCAGTATGCGATCCGCCGGCTGCCGGTCGTCGACGGCGGCGGGCTGGTCGGTGTGATCAGCCTCAGCGACGCGGCACTGGATCGCGACGAGGACTCCGCACTCGCCGAGATCAGCGCGGCGGAGCCGAACAACTGACGGTACGGCGACGGGCGGGCCGGTGAGTGGAGCGCGAGCAGTCGGGTCCCTGTCGGGTACCCGCCTGCTCAGCGCCGGCGGTACCGTGGGCGCCCTGCTGGACGGCGCGGCCAGGGCGCTGCCCGGTAGCGGCGCACGGCAGGCGTGGTGGCGCCGGTTGCTGCGCCGGGACCGGGGCGGCGCCCTACGTGGCGTACCGCTGTGCGGTACCGATCTGGACCGGGTGGACGCGGAACGGGTGGCGCAGGCCGTGGTGCGGATGTACCCCGGCGAGGACTATCCCGCGGTGGTGCTCGGGTCGCCGCACGGCGCGGCGGCGCACCTGGCGGTGGCGCTCGGCGCTCCCTGGCTGCCCGGCGCCTTCGACCTCGCCATTGCTTCCGGCCGGGATGCGTCCGGCCGGGATTCCACCGGCGGATGGGACACCGACGGATCGGATACCGGCGCGGGGCTGGACGTCTCGAAGGGTTCCAGCGCCCGCGGCCTCAGCGTCCACGGTGGACTGAGCGTCGGCCGCCCGAGCGCCGGGAGCGTGCGGGACAGCAGTGCCGGCGACCCGACGGCCGCGCTGATGCGGGCTGCCACCGCGGGCAGCCGGATCGCGGCCGGCAACCCGGAGGTGGCGGTCCGGCATGTGGTCGCAGCGCCGCGGGCGCCCGGTACCACCGCCACCCTGGCGGTGCGCTGGCGGGCGCTGCCCGAGGCGTACACCTGGTTCCTGGCCAGCCGGCTGCGCCCGGACGCGGCGCTGGTGCTGGTACGGGATGCGGGCGGCTGGGTGAGTGGGCAGACCGCGCAGGCGATCAGCGCCGGCTTCGCGGAGAGCCTGCGGCACTGGGCCGCCGACCGGGACCAGCCGTTGTACCGGGTCACCTTCAGCCGGGCCGAGGTGTTCAGCGGTGCGGTCGCCGACGTGTACCGGGAGTGGCTACGCGGGGCGGGCAAGGCGGGCGACCGGCTGGCTGTCGAGTGTGGACGGTTGCTCGACCCGGCCCAGGTGGTACGCGCGGGGCTGGTGCCCTACTGGCTGCCGGACACCGGGCGGGAACCGGTCGAGGAGCTCACCTGGTGGCTGGCCGGCAGCCGACCGTACCGGCACATCGACCTACTGGTCGACCCGCCCGGGCAGCACCGGGCCGAGCTGGCCGGCCTCGGCGATCTCGAGGCAGTGACCGGCTTCGCCGCGGTACGCGGGACGATCGACGAGCGGGCGGCACGGGTGTACCCGTGGGGCCGGGTACCGGTGGACCGGGCGACCGAGGTGCTCGGCCGGCACCCGGACGACGACCCGCCGCCATCGCCGCTGCCGGTACCCACCGCGGTGCGGCTGCTGAGCGAGGCTACCCAGCTGACCGGAATGATCGTGCATTGACCGTCGCGGGGTGGCCCTCGGGCGGGACACCCTGCTTGAGGCGGCCGGCAAATGGGATTCCGGGACGGCTGGCGGTCGCGACGCCGGTGCGGGGGACCGCCCGCCCGCCGGCGACCGGTCGTGCGGCGATCGTCGCCCAGACCACCTTGCCGTCTGCGGCCCGCGCCGATCCCCAGGCATGTGCGAACGCGTCGACCAGGAGCAGTCCGCGCCCGGCGGAGCTGCGCTTGCCGGGCAGTACCCGTCGGGGCAGCGCCGGGCAGCCGTCCCGCACCGCGACCATCACCCACGGCTCGCGGTAGCTCACCGTCAGGACCATCGGGGTGCCGGCGTGCTGCACCGCGTTGGCCAGCAGCTCGGTGACCACCTGCCGGACCTCGCGAAGCGCACCCGCCAACCGCCACTGCCGGCAGGCGCGCTCGGCGATCCACCGGCCGACGATGATCGATTCGGGTACCGGCGCCAGCTGCTGGTTGACCACCGACCGCTGGTCCGGCGCGGCCTTCTGGCCGGCGGCGGCCGTCCAGCTGACTGCGGCCCGGGTAGACGAGGCCCCACGCCCGGTGATCCGGCCGGCACTCTGAGGCTTTCGCATGCCGCAATCTTCCCCGGTCGGGGGCGCCTGAACCAGCGACTCGGCCGTAGATATCCGTCAGACATTGCCCCAACTCGGGCGGCAAACTTTCCGTCATCGCGCCATCACAAAATGTTTGTCCGATTGCGTTTTGCAACTCCCACTTCTGGGCATGGGCGGGACACTGGTGGCGCGACGAGAGGGAGAGACGGTGATCGCTTTCTGGTTGGCCCCCCGTGCGGTGGACGGAGTGAACGTATTCGACGTCCACGGGGATCTGGACGCGGCGACGGCGCCCCGGCTCGCGGCACTGCTGGACGCTGTCCCGGCCGGTACCGGCGTGGTGGTGAACCTGGCCGGCACGACCTTGATCGACGCCGCGGCGATCGCCGGGCTGCTTGACGCGATGCGAGTCCGGCGACGGCGCGGTGGCGACCTGTGTGCGGTGGCCGCGCGGGGCGCGGTACTGGAGGCCCTGGAGGTCGCCGGTGCGGCGAAGAGACTCGGTGTGCACCTGGACCTCGCCGCCGGATGCACCCGGGCGGCCCGCACCGGTGTCGCCGCCGATGAGGCAGCCGATGAAGAGGCCTTCGATGAGGCCGGGTTCGATGACTCGCTCTTCGAGGAGCCGCTCCTCGAAGAGTCCACTGTGGACGGCGCGCGGCGGGACGATCCCGGGCCCGGGTACCCACCCGAGGAGCTGTCGGCCAGTGCCATGTCGGAGGTGGTGCACCGGCTGCTGGCCGCCGCCGCCGACCTACCCGCCGGGCACCGCTCCAAACGAGAACTACGCGAACGCGCCGTAGCCCAAGCGCTGCCATACGCCCGCCGGCTGGCCGCCCGCTACCGACACCGCGGCGAACCGGTCGAAGAC
>JAFMQQ010000999.1 GCA_017354595.1 Micromonosporaceae bacterium | reverse complement strand
CGATGAGTTACGTCGCCTCGGGCCGTCTGGCTTTGTAGTGAAGGCAGCGGGACGCAACCGGCGATCCCGACCATGACTGGAGGCGACCATGTCCAGCACCATATCCACGGCAACGACCACCCAGGCGGCGACCGCGACCACCGGCACCACCTCCGGCGTTTCCCGGCGGGCACTGGCCGTGCCCGGCATCCTGGCCAGCGCCGCCGCGGCCGCGGCCACCACCGGCGTGGCGGCGATCGCGACGGCTGCCGGTATCAGCTTTGCCGACCGTACCGGCTCAGCAATCCCGATCCTCGGCTTCACCGAACTCACGCTGGTGTGCGCACTGGCCGGCGTCGGACTCGCCGCGGTGCTCGCGCGCCGAGCCAAGCGCCCACGCCGAACCTTTGTCCGGGTGACCGTCGCACTGGTCGTGCTGTCATTCGTGCCCGACCTTGTCACCGGCTTCAACGCGGCGGCGACCGTCACCCTCATGCTCCTGCACCTGCTCGCCGCTGTGATCGTCATTCCCACGCTGGCGACCCGGTTGGCGGTACGCCGCCGATCGAAGCAGGATGGTTGAGCGCAGATCAGGCTCCGCATGCCGGGGTGGCCCGCTGGTCGGACCACTCCGGCATGCTGCTGCACCGATCCGACGCCTGGCCGTCGCAGTCAACGACCGCGCCCTTCTCCCCCTACCCGGGTAGGGTGCCCGACCCTACCGGGGTACGCGGTCGCGGCGCTACCACGCCGGTACCGTTCGGTTGTGGGTGTGCGTGCGGTGCTCCGGGACTGGTCCGAGCAGCTCACCGGCTGGTCGGCGCTGTTCGTCGGTCTCGGTGAGCCGGGTGCGCTGCCGCGGCGGCCGCGCTGGCTGCACCGGTACGGGCGGCGCGTATTGCTGGCTGCTGCCTTCCTGCTGGCGCTGCTCGCCGAGTCGAGCCGGCGCAGCCTCGGGCCGTGGCCCCAACTCGGTGCGGTCCTCGGCGTCGTGCCGCTCGCCCTGCTCGCCTGGCGGCCGCTGGTCGCCTGGCGGGTGGCGTGGGTGGCTGCACTGGCCGCCTTGTTCTTCCGGCCGCCGTTCCAGGGCGGCTGGCCGTGGCCGACCGCCTCGATATTCGTGATGGTCATCGTGCTGTACGCGGTCGCCGCGACCCAGCCGGCGCGGGTGGTGGTGTGGGTGTGGGGGGCGACCGTGGCACTCGCCGTCGTCGAGGCGAACCCGAACAACCCGGCGGTGCCCGTCCTGTTCATCACCGTCCTGATGGTCGCCGGCGACCAGATGCGCCGGCGGGCGCGGACCCAGCGCGCGCTGCATCACCAGGAGGAGCGCAGCGCGGTGCTGGCCGAACGCACGCGCATCGCCCGGGAGCTGCACGACGTGGTGGCACACCACATGTCGATGATCGCGGTACGCGCGGAGACCGCGCCGTACCGGCTGGGCGGGCTGGCCGAACCGGTGCGCGGCGAGTTCAGCGAGATCTCCGCGTCGGCGCGGGAGTCGCTGGTGGAGATGAGGCGGGTGCTCGGCGTACTGCGCAGCGAGGAGCAGGAGATCCTGGTGGCACCGCAGCCCGGGCTCGCCGATGTCGCCGGACTCGTGCAGCGGGCAAGGGCGGCCGGCGCGGTGGTCGAGTTCGACCCGCCGGGCGACGGGCTGGGCGCGACACCGACGGTAGAGCTGACC
>JAFMQQ010000265.1 GCA_017354595.1 Micromonosporaceae bacterium | reverse complement strand
TTGACGCAGCGTACCCCCCGTCGAGGATTAGGCTGCGGCATGTGAGCGAGCGGCCCAGCGAATCCGGTTTCCCCATCCATCCGGTCTACGGGCCGCGGGACGTGGCGCCCGGCCTGGCCGACCGGGTCGGCGAGCCGGGCCGGTACCCGTACACCCGCGGTGTCTACCCGACGATGTACACGTCCCGACCGTGGACGATGCGGCAGTACGCCGGCTTCGGTACCGCCGCCGAGTCCAACTCCCGCTACCGCCAGCTGCTCGCCGCCGGTACCACCGGGCTCTCGGTCGCCTTCGACCTGCCCACCCAGATGGGGTACGACTCCGACGACCCGGTCGTGCACGGCGAGGTGGGCAAGGTCGGTGTCGCGATCGACTCCATTGAGGACATGCGCCGGCTCTTCGCCGGGATCCCACTGGATACTGTCTCTACCTCGATGACCATCAATGCACCGGCGTCGGTACTGCTGCTGCTGTACCAGCTCGTGGCGGAGGAGTCCGGGGTCACCGGGGATGTGTTGACCGGGACGGTACAGAACGATGTGCTGAAGGAGTACATCGCCCGGGGTACATATATCTATCCGCCGAAGCCGTCGCTGCGCCTGGTCGCCGACACCTTCGGCTACGCGAGCAAGGAACTGCCGCGGTGGAACACCATCTCCATCTCCGGCTACCACATGGCGGAGGCGGGTGCCACGCCGGCGCAGGAGATCGCCTTCACCCTCGCCAACGGCGTCGAGTACGTCCGCGCCGCCCTCGCCGCCGGGCTGTCCATCGACGACTTCGCCCCGCGCCTGTCCTTCTTCTTCGTCGCCCGCACCACGCTGCTGGAGGAAGTGGCGAAGTTCCGCGCGGCGCGGCGGATCTGGGCCCGGCTGATGCGCGACGAGTTCGGCGCGCGGAACCCGAAGTCGTGGATGCTGCGCTTCCATGCCCAGACGGCCGGGGTACAGCTGACCGCGCAGCAGCCCGAGGTCAATCTGGTACGCGTCGCGGTACAGGGCCTGGGCGCGGTGCTCGGCGGAACCCAGTCGTTGCACACCAACGCGTACGACGAGGCGATCGGCCTGCCCACCGAGAAGGCGGCCCGGCTGGCACTGCGTACCCAGCAGGTGCTCGCGTACGAGACCGACCTCACGTCCACTGTGGACCCGTTCGCCGGTTCGTACGTCGTCGAGGCGATGACCGACGAGCTGGAGGGCGCCGCGGTGGCGTTGATGGAGCGGGTCTTCGAGTTCGGCTCCGCGGTGGACGCGATCGAGGCCGGGTTCCAGAAGCGCGAGATCGAGGCGGCGGCGTACCGGGTCGCCCAGCAGGTCGAGGCGGGGGACCGGGTGGTGGTCGGGGTGAACCGGTACCGGCTGGACGAGGAGGAGCCGTACCAGCCGCTGCGGGTGGACCCGGCGATCGAGCGGGAGCAGGCGCAGCGCCTGGCCCGGTTGCGGGCCGAGCGGGACGGGGCCGCGGTCGGCCGGACCCTGGCCAGTTTGCGGGAGGCGGCCCGGGGTAGGGACAACGTGCTGTATTCGATGCGCGAAGCGCTCCGGGTGCGGGCGACGATAGGCGAGGTGTGCGGTGCGCTCCGCGAGGTGTGGGGCAGGTACCGGCCGGTGGAGCGGTTCTGAGCTGAGGATCCGTCCGCGGTGACCCGGGGCGGTCGTCACCCGTTGTAGGAGGTGTGGCCTACAGTGCGTTGGTGGAACCGCCCCTACCAGGCATTCGGTGACACAGCGCAATCTGAGCAAAACAGGAACGAGATTGCGCAGAGTTACTATTCTGGGTCTACCATCACCCAGTCCTATCCCATCTATCGAGACCAAGTGGAGACCGTGACCACTGCGCTCACGACGCCTTCGGGGCAGCACTCCCTTCTCGCGGTACCCGAATCCGGCCTTGGCGTGCCCTCCCGGGGCGCGCCTGCCGACCCGCTTCCCGGCCAGCTCGACCGCTGGCTGGCTGCCCGCGGCGCCGAGCTGGTCGCGCTGCGCCGGCAACTGCACGCCCACCCGGAGCTCTCCGGCCAGGAATTCGAGTCCGCGGCGCTGGTCGCCCGCGAGCTGAGCGAGGCCGGCCTGGCGCCGCGCCTGCTACCGCGCGGCAACGGCGTGATCTGCGATGTGCCCGGCGCTCCGGGCAGGAGTGACCGGGATCCGGTCATCGCGCTCCGCGCCGACCTGGACGCGCTTCCGTTGCAGGACACCAAGGACGTACCATATCGCTCCACTGTGGACGGCGTCTGCCACGCCTGCGGGCACGATGTGCATACGTCCATTGTGGTCGGTGCCGGCCTGGCGCTGGCGAACCTCGCCGAGCGGGGCGAGCTGCCCGGGCGGGTGCGCCTGCTGTTCCAGCCCTCCGAGGAGACCACCCCGCCCGGCGCACCTGAGGTGATCGCGGCCGGCGGGCTGAAGGACGTCTCCGCCATCTACGCGCTGCACTGCGCTCCGCAGCTGCCGGCCGGTCTGGTCGGGGTACGCGCCGGAGCGCTGACCGCCGCGACCGATGTGCTGGAGGTACGGCTGCGCGGCCGGGGTGGGCACACCGCCCGCCCGCACCTGACCAGCGACCTGCTGCACGCGATGGCCCGGGTGGTGGTGGACGTACCCTCGCTGCTGTCCCGCCGGGTCGACCCGCGGGCCGGGCTCACCATGGTCTTCGGCGCGGCGCACGCCGGCGAGGCCGCGAACTCCATCCCGGCCGAGGGGCTGCTACGCGGTACCGTCCGGGTGCTCAACCGGGACACCTGGCGCGAGCTGCCCGACCTGGTGACCACGCTGATCCGCCAGGTGGTCGCGGGTACCGGCGCGGAGGTGGATGTGGACTACCGCCGCGGCGTACCGCCGGTGGTCAATGACCGGCAGGCCACCGCGATCGTGGCGGGTGCGGCGGCGGCGGCACTCGGCCCGGACCGGGTGGTCGAGGCCGAGGTCAGCATGGGCGGTGAGGACTTCGCCTTCTACCTCGAGCGGGTACCGGGGGCGATGGTGCGGCTGGGTACCGGCATCCCGGGCGCGGGCGAGGCGATGGACATCCACCAATGTGAGTTCGATGTGGACGAACGTGCCATCGGGTACGGCGTCCGGGTGCTGGTACACACGGCACTCGCCGCGCTCTCCACGACCTTCTGACCGTTGACGGCCGCCGCTTGAGTGGTATGGCGGGTTGGCGGGCACCGCTCGCGGTGACCCTGGCCGCCCTGCTGGCCGGTGGCGTGGGCGGTGCGTTGCTTTTCCAGACCGGTGACCAGACTCGCCGGCATGTCGTCGTCGACGGCGTGCCGCTGGACGTGGTCCATCCTGCTGGTGCCGCTCGTACCTCGCGGCGCCCGGGCGTGGTGGTCGCGCACGGCTATGCGGGCTCGGCGCGGTTGATGGCGCCGTTCGGCGATACGCTCGCCGCCCGCGGATACGTGGTGGTACTGCTGGACTTCACCGGCCACGGCGCCGATACCCGGCCGCTGCCCGACGCTACCGCGAGCACCGCCGCCTCGACCGAAGCGCTGCAGCGGGACCTGGCCGTCGCGATGTCGTACCTGCGCAGTCTGTCCGATGTGGACCCGGACCGGGTCGCGCTGGTCGGGCACTCGATGGGAGCCGACGCGGTCACCCGGTACGCACTGGCCCATCCCGAAGTCCGGGCCACCGTGGCGATTTCGCTGCCCGACTCGTCATTCCTGCCCGCTAAGGGCCCGGCCCGGCTGCTGCTGCTCGTCGGTGGCCTGGAGATCCCCGGCATCCGCGCCGCAGCCGCCGATTGGGCGCGGCGTGGCGGCCATACCGTGGTGGTACCCGCGGTTGAGCACATCAGCATCCTGTTCGCACCAGGTACCCACCGCGAGATGCTCGCCTGGCTCGACGGCACATTCGGCCTGACCGGCCCGGCGACCGGCGTGCCGCTGCCAGGGCGCGCCCCGGGAGGGCACGCCCCAGCCAGCCCTCTGCGCCGGCCGGTCGGCGCCGCCCTGCTGTTGCTCGCCTTCCTGGCCGGGCTCTATCCGGTCGCCCGGCTCGTTCTCGGCGGTACCGGTTCCTGGCCCGGCCTCCCGCGGCCGGGTCCCGTTGTCGCGGCGTGCGTGGCCGCGGTCGTAGCGCTGGCGGTGGCCCGGATCGCGGCGCGGGTACCGCTGCCGTTGGCGTTGGGCGGGTACCTGGTCGGGTTCACGGTCGCGTTCGGTGCCACGATGCTCGGCTGTTCCCGGTTGCCTCGGCGTGGCTCGCCGGCTGGCCGGCCGGCCTGGCCGCCCCAGCCGGTCCGGCCGGTCCGGCTGCGGTTGGCGATCGCCACCCCGGCGCTGATCGGGTACGCGGCCGCGACGATCGCGGTACCGCTGCAACTCGGGCTCACTCACGCGGTACCGGTGGGTGCCCGCTGGTGGCTGCTGGTGTGCGTATGGGCCGGCTTCGCCGCGCTGGCGTACGGCGCCGGGCGGGCCTGCGCCGGGAACAGCCTCGGCCTGCTGGCGGTATCGGCGGTCGCGGTGGTGGCGCTCGCCTTGGCCGCGGTCACCGGTCTCGCCCCGGGCTTCCTGGTGCTGATCGTGCCGCTGCTGGCGATACTGCTGCTGTGCCAGGCGGTGTGCAGCGCGGTCCTGCACCGGTACGCCGCCCCGGCGTGGCTGGTCGCGGCGGTCGGGTCGGTCCTGGTCGCCTGGCCGGTCGCGACCGCCCTCCCGCTGGTCCGCTGACACACCGGACGGACCTGCCAGCCGCGCGGTGGCGCTACCGCTGTCCACAGTGGATTCCGCCGCGGCGAACGCGGTGCGGGTACTGACTCAGAACGTCGACGGCCTGCACCAGGAGGCCGGCTCCAGCCCGCGTAAGGTTCTTGAACCCCGAGCTCGCCCGCCGGCTGGCCCCGCGCTGACGGAGCCAGCCTCGATCAGGCAACGGCTACTCCGGTGCAGGACCGGCCCAACCCCGCTCGGCGGCGCTGCGTTCGACGCAGAACTCGTTACCTTCCGGATCAGCGAGGACAACCCAGCCGGTACCGTCAGTTCTACGGTGATCGGCGACGAGGCTCGCGCCGAGCGCCAGGAGCCGAGTGACCTGCTCGTCCCGGGTGCGGTCGGTCGGCACAACGTCGAGGTGCACCCGGTTCTTGACCGTTTTGGCCTCGGGTACCGGAACGAACAGCAACCCGGGTCCCCCGTCCCGCGGGACGAGCAGAGCCTCGGGATCGCCCGGGGAGTTGGGGTTGGCTGGGTCTTCGCCGTAGCCGGTCACCTC
>JAFMQQ010000264.1 GCA_017354595.1 Micromonosporaceae bacterium | reverse complement strand
TGATCCACGCCGCGGTCGAGCAGTGCCGGCCGGGTGACGTACTCGTGGTGGCCACCACCTCCGAGTGCCACGACGGGTTCTTCGGTGAGCTGCTCGCCACCTCGCTCCGGTCCCGCGGGGTCCGCGGCCTGGTGATCCGGGCCGGGGTACGCGACGTGGCGCCACTGCGGGAGATGGGCTTCCCGGTCTGGTCCACCGACATCTGTGCACAAGGGACGGTCAAGGCGACACCGGGTGCGGTGAACGTACCGGTGCTGCTCGGCGACGAGGTGGTGCATGCCGGGGACGCGATCCTCGCCGACGATGACGGCGTGATGCGGGTCGCCCGGCTGGAGGTGGACGCGGCGCTGGCCGCCGGCCGCACCCGGGTCGCCAAGGAGGAGCAGTCCCGCGCCGCCCTCGCCGGAGGCGAACTCGGCCTGGACCGGTACGGCCTGCGCGAACTGCTGGAGAAGCAGGGCGTCCGCTGGATCCCCTACGCCGAATACGCCGAAGGGGATCTGGCGTGACCGGCGTGCGGTGCATGCTGATGCGCGGCGGCACGTCCAAGGGCGCCTGCTTCCTCGCCGGGGATCTGCCGGCCGACCCGGGCGCCCGGGACGACCTGTTGCTGCGGCTGCTCGGCTCGCCCGACCCGCGGCAGGTCGACGGGATCGGCGGCGGGCATCCGCTGACCAGCAAGGTCGCCGTTGTGTCCAGATCGGAGCGTACCGACGCCGATGTGGACTACCTGTTCCTCCAGGTGCAGGTGGACCGGGCCGTGGTCGCCGCCGGCCAGCCGTGCGGCAACATCCTCGCCGCGGTCGGCCCGTACGCGCTCGAACGCGGGCTGATCCCGGGCGGCGCGAAAGAAACCACTGTCCGCATCCACATGGTGAATACCGGCGCCCTCGCCGAGGCGAGGTTCGCCACGCCGGGCGGGCTGCCTTGCTATGACGGCGACACGATGATCGACGGCGTACCGTTCCCGGCGGCGCCGGTACACATCGTCTTCGAAGGCACCGAGGGATCGGTCTGCGGCGCCCTGCTGCCCACCGGCCGACCACTGGACACAGTGGACGGCGTCGAGGTCGGCTGCGTCGACAACGGCATGCCGGTGGTGGTACTGGCGGCCGGGGATGTCGGTGTCACCGGGTACGAGAGCCCGGAAGAGCTGGAGGCGAACCAGAAGCTGCGGGACCGGGTGGAGCGGCTCCGGTTGGCCGCCGGCCAGCTGATGGGGCTGGGCGACGTGACCGACCAGACGGTACCCAAGATGACGCTGGTATCGCCGCCGCGCGATGGTGGCACCCTGTCCACCCGCACCTTCATCCCGCACCGCTGCCACACCTCGATCGGGGTACTCGGCGCGGTCTCCGTCGCCACTGCGGTCGGCCTGCCGGATTCACCCGCCGCCCGGGTGGCCGGCGCGCCCGGCCCCGGCGGCCGGATCCGGATCGAGCACCCGACCGGGTTCTTCGACACCGAGCCGGTCGGTGGGCGCATCGCGGTGCTGCGTACCGCGCGAAAACTCTTCGACGGCACCGCCTTTCCCCGATCCTGACCGGCTACCAGGAGGTCCACCATGGACAGTGACGGGTTCCGCGACTTGGCGCACGTGGGATCGGTGGAGATCTTCACCCCGGTACCGGACCAGTCGCGCTCGTTCTTCGTCGACCTGCTCGGGATGAGCGAGACCGGCCGGCAGGGCGACTCGGTCTACCTGCACGCGTGGGACGACTACGAGAAGTTCACCGTCAAACTCACCGGCTCGGGTACCTCCGGCATCGGCCGCACCTACCTGCGCGCGTCGAGTCCGGAGGCGCTGAGCCGCCGGGTCGCCGCGGTGGACAAGCTGGGGCTGGGGCGCGGTTGGGTCAAGGACGAACCGGCCCTGGGCGACGTGTACCTGTGCGTCGACCCGGACGGGCACGAGATCGGCCTGTACTGGGACACCGAACGCTTCCAGCCACCGGCGGGCAAGGGCCCGTCGCTGAAGAACCAGGCCGACCGCTTCCCCGGCCGTGGCGCCAACATCCGCCGGCTGGACCACGTCAACTATCTCGGTGTGGACATTCCGGCGATCGGTGACTTCCTGCGTACCGGCCTGGGTGCCCGCCTCACCGAACAGATCCAGCTGGACAACGGGAACGTCTCCGCGATCTGGTACCACATCAGCGACAAGTCCTACGACCTCGTCTACACCAACGACTGGACCGGTACCAACGGCCGGCTGCATCACGTCGCCTTCGCCACCGATACCAGAGATGACATCCTGCGCGCGGCGGATGTGATGCTGGACAACGGGATCCACATCGAGACCGGCCCGCACAAGCACGCCATCCAGCAGACCTTCTTCCTCTACGTCTACGAGCCGGGCGGCAACCGGATCGAGCTGTGCAACGCCGGTGCCCGGCTGGTACTCGCGCCGGACTGGGCGCCGGTCACCTGGACCCAGGCGGAGCGGGCCAAGGGCCAGGCGTGGGGGTTGAAGACGATCGAGTCGTTCCATACCCACGGCACGCCCCCGGTCGGCTGAACTACTCCACTTCGGACAAACGCTCCCTGGCCTCGTCGAGGCCGGTCTTGGCGGGCGGCGTGGTGGGCGAGTAGATCACCCGGATAACGCCGGTCGGGAACGTCTCGGTCGCCACCACCTTCAGGTGGTACGGCGCGTCGCCGTCGTCGAACAGCCGCCGCCCCTTGCGCGCCGCAACCGGATGCACCAGCAGCCGCAGCTCGTCGACAAGTCCCGCGGCGAGCAGTTGCTGCAGCACCGAGATCGAGCCGGGGATGAGGATGCCGCTGACACCCGGGTCGGCCTTCAAGGCGCTGACGGCATCGACGAGTTCGCCCTGGATCAGCTCGGAGTTGCGCCAGGAGAACTCCAGCGGCTGGCGCGATACCACCACCTTGCGCATGTCGCCGAGTTGCTTGGCAAAGGATGCGTCGGGGCCGCCGGCAGACTCCCGGTCGGGCCAGGCTCCGGCAAAGCTGTCGTAGGTCACCCGGCCGATGAGCAGGACGTCACTGGTGTCATAGTCCTCGGTAACGGCGCGGGCCATGTTCCCGTCGTAGTACGGGAAGTGCCAGTCGGGATCGATCTCGGCGATACTGTCAGCCGAAATGAACAGGGTGGAGATGACCTTCGCCATCGCGGTGCTCCCTTCGGGTCGGGTGGTCTTTAGTAGGTAGACGAGCGGACCGTCTCGAACTGATCGCCCGCCACGGATCCGCCCGCGAGAGCAAACGTTAGTGCACGCCGGCACCGAAGTGCGCTGCGAATGCGGTCCGGGCCGGTGCGCCGGGCCGGCGGTCAAGCACGGCGAAGACCACCCGGTCGAACGCGTCCACCTCGCGCAGCGCGGCCGCGAACACCTCGGCCACCAGCACCGGGTCGTTGCGGAAGGCGCCACAACCCCAGGCACCGAGCGCGAGTTGCCGGTGGCCGTGCGCCGCCGCCACCCGCAGCACCCGTACCGCCCGGGCGCGCAGCACCGCGGGTACCGTACCGGCCAGCTCCGGCCGGTTGCGCAGGATCGCGCCCAGGTTCGGCGCCGCCGCGACCAGCATACCGATCCGGTACGGCTGGTCGAGCAGCCGCAACTGGTTGTCCCGGAACACCGGTACCGCCGGCGCGTAGATGACCCGGTCGCTGTAGCGCAGGTCGCGTACCGACCGGTGGTGCTCGTAGTACTCGGGCACCGTTGTCTGGCAGGCGTACAGCGCCGAGCTGCGTGCGATCGCCTCCTCCTGCGCCTTGGCGCCGCCAAGGAATCCGCCGCCCGGGTTGCGGGCGGAGGCGAAGACCAGTGCGGCACACCCCTCGCCGAGCCGGCGGCCGGCGTCCAATGTGGACTCGCTGGTCACCTCGACCACCGGCCCGGACGCGCGGACCGCGGCCGGCACGACCGGCAGCGCCTCGTCGGGCAGGTAGAGCCGGGTGCCCGCGACCGCGCCGGCCACCGCGGCCGAGATGTCCACCCAGTGCCCCGCCGCGGTCCGGTACCCGCCCTGCCGCGCGATCTCGACCGTCTCCTCGGCGATACTTCGCAGGCTCACAGCC
The DNA here is from genome assembly GCA_017354595.1 of Micromonosporaceae bacterium. GTDB lineage: Bacteria > Actinomycetota > Actinomycetes > Mycobacteriales > Micromonosporaceae > DATEJJ01. Next base: position 1,177 of record JAFMQQ010000264.1, on the reverse strand, counting down.
GCTCCCGCACCTCCATCAGGGCGAAACCCAGCAGGTTCAAGCCACGCCAGGCCGACGGCGAAGCGGCGTCCGGGTTGGTCGCGGCCATGCCGATACCCCAGATCCGGTCGTACGGGCTCGCCTCCACCAGCACCCTGGCACCGGTCGCGCGGAGGAACCCGGCCAGCTCGGCGTGCTGGCCGAACTTCGCCAGGTTGCCGGCGACCACGAGCTGGTACCGCTGCGCCACCCAGATCTGCTCGTCGAAGCCGCGCACCTTGCGCCCGGCCGCCTTCGCCGCGCCCGGACTCCTCGCGGACAGTACCGCGGCCAGCCCGTCCGGATCGTTGAACAGGCGCGCCTTGCCCGCCATCATCCAGTGCTCCGCCGTCGGGTACGCCACACCGTCCACAGTGAACTCCGCCGGCCACCACTGGCTCAGGCACCCGGTACCGACGCCGCCGTCCCGGTTCGGCTTGTGCCCCCAGAACAGCATCAGCTCGAACGGCTCACCGGCCGCCTCGGCGGCGCAGAGCTCGGCATAGCGCTGCTCGGGCGTGCGCTGCTCGGGCGTCACAGACATGCCGCCCAGCATGACTCAGTCTGAGTTACGAAGCAACTAGTTATGAGTACGATGACCGGGTGGCCGAGACCGAACGCGCGTTCCTCACCGGGTACGACCCGCGCGCCTTCCCGCCCGTCGCCGTCACCGTCGACGTGGCGATCCTGACCGTCCAGCAGGGACAGTTCTGCGCGCTGCTGGTACGCCGCGGCGCCCACCCGTACCGTGGCCGCTGGGCGCTGCCCGGCGGGTTTGTCAGACCGCGCGAGGACCTCGCCGACGCGGCCGGTCGCGAACTGGTCGAGGAGACCGGCCTCGCCACCCAGGCCCACCTCGAACAACTAGGCAGCTACGGTGCGCCCGATCGCGACCCGAGGATGCGGGTCGTCTCCGTCGCCTACCTGGCGATCGTCCCGGACCTGCCGCACCCGGTCGCCGGTACCGACGCGGCGGAGGCGCGCTACCGCCCGGTCGCGGAGCTGATTGGGGAGTCGGCGCCGAGGCTCGCCTTCGACCACTCCCGCATCCTCGCCGACGCCGTCGAGCGGGCACGCGCCAAGCTGGAGTACACCGACCTCGCCACCACCTTCCTCGACGAACCATTCACCATCGCCGACCTGCGCCGGGTCTACGAGG
>JAFMQQ010000998.1 GCA_017354595.1 Micromonosporaceae bacterium | reverse complement strand
TGTGGTACAGGGCGATCGGTTCCAGGAACACCCCGACGGTACCGTCCACAAGAGCCGAAGCGAGCAGGGTACGCAGCAGCCCGGCGGCGTCATCCGGCCGGGCCGGGCAGGCGACCACGAGTCCGGGGATGTCGCGCAGCACCGCGACGGCGTTGTCGTTGTGGAAGTGCCCGCCGAAACCTTCCTGGTACGCCAGCCCGGCGATCCGGACCACGAGCGGGTTGCGGTACGCCCCGGTGGAGAAGAACGCCATCGTGGCCGCCTCGCCGCGCAGCTGGTCCTCGGCGTTGTGCAGGTACGCCAGGTACTGGATCTCCGGCACCGGCAGCAACCCGGCCAGCCCGGCGCCCAGTCCCATGCCGAGGATCGAGGTCTCGTCGAGCAGGGTGTCGAAGACGCGGTGGGCGCCGAACCGCTCTCGCAGGCCCTTGGTCACGCCGTACACACCGCCCTTGACCGCCACGTCCTGGCCGAAGACGAGCGTCTGCGGCCAGGAGTTGAGCGCGTCGGTGAGGGTCGCGTTGATGGTCTGCGCCAGGGTCAGCGGCCCGGCCTGCTCCGGCAACCGGCCGGCGAAGGCCTCGGCCCGGGTGGCGGGTGCCCGCTCCGCCGCGAGGTACGCGGCCTCGGCGACCCGGCGCTGCACCCGGGCCGGGTACCGCGGCGCCAGCGGCGCCACCACCTCAGTCGCGTCGGCCAGCTTCGGTTCGGCCAGCGCCGCCTCGGCCGCCTTGCGCACCTGCCAGCCCATCTGGTCGTACAGGTCGAGCAGCTCCTCGGGGCTGGCCAGGCCGGCCGTGACCAGAGTGCCGGCGGTGGCGACCAGGGGGTCGCGGGCCAGATCGGCGGCGATCTGGCCGGGGCTGCGGTATCCCACCTCGGCGTCGGCACCGGCATGCCCCATCAGCCGCACCATGCCCAGGTGCAGTACCGCCGGCCGGCGGTGCCGCCGCACCCAGTTCGCCGCCTCGGTGGCGGTGTCGAAGGTGGCGGCCAGGTCGCAGCCGTCGGCGGTGAAGTACCTGATGCCGGGCCGGTTGGCGAGAGTACGGGCGACCCACCCGTCCGGCGACCGTACCGAGATGCCGATCCCGTTGTCCTCGCACACAAACAGCAGCGGCAGGCGCAGCCCGGTGTGGTCGCACCAGCCGGCGGTGTTGAAGGCGGCCGTGGCGGCGGCGTGGTTGACCGAGGCGTCGCCGAAGGAGCAGACCACCACGGAGTCGTCCGGCCAGGGCGCGCCGGTGCCGTACGGGGCGTTGGCCCACACCTTGCGGCCGAGCTGGATGGCGAAGCCCAACCCCACCGCCCGGGGCAGGTGTGAGGCGATGGTGGAGGTGGTGGGGATGACGTTCAGGTCCTTGCTGCCGAAGACCTTGTGCCGGCCGCCGGCGATCGGCTCGGCCGCCGAGGCGACCAGACCGCGCAGCACGTCCCGGATCGCCGCGTCCAGCGACCCGGCCTGCGCCGCCCGGGCGCAGAAGAAGCCTCCCGACCGGTAGTGCAGCAGCGCCGGGTCGGTCGGGCGCAGCGCGGCGGCGACCGCGGCGTTTCCCTCGTGCCCGGCGGAGCCGATCGTGTAGTACCCCTCGCCGAAGCTGCGCAGCCAACGGGCGGCCAGATCCAGGTGCCGGCTGGCGAGCTGGGCCCGGAACAGCTGGTACGCCTG
>JAFMQQ010000997.1 GCA_017354595.1 Micromonosporaceae bacterium | reverse complement strand
GTCTTGTCGCTGCCGTGGTCGCGACCGGGCTCGCGGTGACCGTCTGGACCGCGAACGCCGCCACCACCGGCTTCCACGGTGTCAACTGGGCGGACACCCGCGACAACTTCGTCAACGACGCGCTGGTGCTCGGTGGACTCTCCACATCGGACGATTACGCCACGACGAAGGCCAAGGCGGATGCCATCCTCTCCGGCTTCCAGAACAACCTCAGCGCCAACACCGTACGCATGCCGGTGAACTACCCGACCGTCTCCGGCGCGTACTGGGCCTCCTACACCGGCGCGATCGACGCGGCCGTCGGCAAGGGCATGAACGTGATCCTCAGCTACTGGGAGGCGGCCAACTCCAAGGACGGCCTGGTGGACAACCTCACCCAGTTCTGGTCGATGTGGCAGACCATCGTCAACAAGTACCAGGGCACCGGCAATGTCTACTTCGAGCCGATGAACGAGCCGCATGGCTACAGCGACGCGGACTGGAGGAACCTGGCCGCCCAGTGGCTGGCGAATTACCCGGGCGTACCGAAGGGCCGGGTCATCATCAGCGGCTCCGGGTACAACACCGGCCTGACCGGCGTCGGCGGCGACAGCCGCTTCAACGGCACGCTCATCTCGCTGCACACCTACGAGTTCTTCAACAGCAGCTTCACTACCGAGGCACAGTGGCACCAGCTGATCTCCAGCAGCGTCGGCAGCTACGCCAGCCGGGTCGTAATAACCGAGTGGGGTGCGCCGATGACCGACGGCCACAACTACGACGCGGCCTCCAGCGACAAGTACGTCTCCTTCATCCGCGGCGTCGCCGCCGAAGCGCGCGCCCTGCACCTGGGTACCGTCTACTGGCCGGGCCTGCGGTTGAATGACGGCTACCGGCTGCAGGATCTCCAGGGCAGCGGCACCGCGCTGACCCTCGCCACGACCAACACCTCCGGGCGGGACCAGCTGCGCTACTCCTGGGGCCTGGGCGACACCGGCACGCCAACCTACTACCGGATCACCGGTCGCAACAGCGGCAAGGTGGTGGACGTCGCCGGTCAGTCTACTGTGGACCGTGGCCAGATCGATATATGGACCTGGAACGGCGGCGGCAACCAGAAGTGGTGGCTGCAGAGCGCCGGTGGCGGCTACTACAGCATCATGAACCAGAAGAGCGGCAAATGCCTGGACGTGGCGGGGCAGTCCACTGCGGACGGTGCGAACGTCATCCAGTTCACCTGCAACGGCGGGGCCAACCAGCAGTGGCAGATGACGGCGGTGGGCAGCTACTTCGAGCTGGTCGCGCGGCACAGCGGCAAGTGCCTGGACGTGGTGGCTTTCGGGAAGGCCGACGGTACCGCCATCGACCAGTACACCTGCAACGGCGGTACCAACCAGCAGTGGTCGCGTACCGCCGCGTAGCCGTCCGCTTCGCCGGCCGGGCGCACGCCAGCTGCCCGGCCGGCATCTCGGCCGACCCACCGCGGGACTAAGGGCTGCCGACCGGTTCCGGATCGATCGGTCCCGTGCTGGCCGGCCCCGGCCCGGCGGGGGGCGGGTCGGCGGGAGCCGGGTCGGTGGGACCGGGATCGGCGGGTGCCTGGGCGGCTTCCCGGGCCAGCCGCAGCCGCCGGGTCAGCTCCGCGGACAGGCGGCGACCGGCCACAGCCGCCGGCTCGCCCGTGGCGCCC
>JAFMQQ010000263.1 GCA_017354595.1 Micromonosporaceae bacterium | reverse complement strand
GCGACGGTACCGGCTGGGGAGCCGGCCGCCGCCGTGTTGCCGGCGGCCGGGCCTGGCGACCCGGCCCGGATCCTGCTCTGCTGGCTGGACCGGCCGGGTACCGGTAGCAGCTCGTTGCGCTGGGCGATCGGTACGGTCGGCTCGCCGGCGCCCGCAGTGCTCACCGGCGAACGCAGCTCGCCGTTGCCGGTACCGCACCGGGGTCTGCTGGTGCTGCGCCGCGAGTACGGACCGCCGCGCGGGGTGTCGTTCGCCCGTACCGACTTCGCCGATCCGGCCGCACCGACCGCCGCGGAGGTGGCGGCGCTGATCAACCTGCGCGGTGGCGGCCTGTGTGTCGCCGACGTGACCGCGGGCGGCCGGCTGCGGCTGACCGCGACGGCCGCCGGGGGCGACGTCCAGCTCACCGTCGACATGCGACTGTCCACAGTGGCTGATGCGCTCGGGTTCAGTGCAGATACCGGCACGGCGTACGGCGCCTGGGGCGACGCGGTGAGCTGGGGTCAGGCACAGGGCGTACCGGCGGTGGCGGACGGGTGGCTGGCCGACCTGGTCGCGGTGCCCGACGGAGCCGGTGCGCGGCTCGCGTACGCCCGGCACGACGCAGTCGCCTGGCAGGTCCGCACCGTGCGCTTCGACGGCACCGGCTGGACCGCCGACGAGGCGCTGACCAGCGGTACCCACAGCAGCCGGGAACCGGCCCTGCTCCGTGAGGACACCGGCCGGATCATCGCGGTCTGGGCCCAGCAGGCAGCCGTGGCGGCGGCTCGCTGGTCGCTGCGCCGGCGCAACCGCGACCCCGGTACGGGCGCCTGGGATGCGGAGGCCGTCGTGACCGCCGCACCGGTTGCGGACGCCGAGGGGGACCGGCAGCCGGCGCTGGCGCTGGACCCGGGCGGGGCGGTCGCGTTGTACTTCCGTTCCGACCGGGGCGGCGGCGCCAGCCTGTGGCAGCAGCCGCTGGCCGGCGGCCCGGCCAGCGTGATCGCACCCGGTCCGGCCGCCGACGGGTGGCCCGCTCCGGTCGACGTGGCCGGCCGGCGCTGGCTGCTGTACCGCAGCGACCGACCGGTGCCGCATACCCGGGTGGGCGCCGGCAGCGCCGCCGACCTGGGCACCCTGCGCCAGTACGCGGGCGCCACCACGCTGGTACCGGCCGCGGTGGACCGGCTCAACCGGCGGCACGCCTGGGACGACCTGCTGGCGTACACGCCGTGCCGGCCGGAGGGCGAGTCGGCGCAGCAACCGTTGCGCGACGACGAGCTCTACACCCGCGGCACGGTCGGGCTGTACCTGGTCCAGACCGTATCCGGACCGCTCGACGAGCAGATGGCCAACCGGCTGCGCAGTGTCCTGCAACGCTTCCTGCCACAGAACACCCGGGCCGTGGTGTGGTTGGCGCCGACCGCCGACGTCGAGGTCGCGTACCCGCCCGGGGCGGATCTGATCGACAGCTTCCTGGACAAGCATCCGGACATCGACCACTTCGGCGCGCCCGGCGAGCAGGTGACCGTGGCACTGCCCGGCTGGCGGCTGCTGCTGTCTGCCCGTCCGGCCACCCCGCCACCGGCGGACCCGGCCGCCGGCGGTACCAGCGCCGACCCGGCCCACCCGGCCAGCCTGCGCGCCCGCAGCTACGCACCCCCGCCGCAGTGAGAAGGGGCACGACATGACCACATTGGACGAACGGCCGGCTGCCGGCCTCTACGGGAAATTCCGCGACGTGCTCCGGGACCGGGCGGGCAGCATCGTCTGGGACCGCGGTTGGGTACGCAACGCCATCGTCGTCGACTGCCGGCGGCTGCTGGCCGGGTTCATGCGCGGCGCGCCGACCGCGACCCAGGGCGTCCTCGGCCTGCAGGTCGGCGCCGGTGCGCCAAGTTGGGACACCGCCGGTACGCCCGCGCCCACCGCGAACCAGGTCGCGCTGGTGGACGCGCAGCCGTTCACGTTGCCGCGCTCGCAACTGCAACTGGACTTCATCGACCCGGCCACCGGCGCGGTATCCGCCCAACCCACCGGGACGCTACAGGTCAAGGCGGTGCTCGGGCCGGGCGTACCGAACTGGCCCGACGCCAACCACCCGACCAGCACACTGCGGGAATTCGGCCTTGCGGCACAGCTCAACGGCGCCACCGTACTGATCAACTACCGCACCCATCCAGCCATCGCCAAGGATCCCGCCAGCACGCTCGAACGGACGGTCTGGCTGGTCTTCTGACCGACCCCGGCAGGGGAGGAAACCGTGGGAATCATCTCGCCGAGCACATTCGACCCGCTGCTCGCATACGTGAACGTCCGGTTGCAGCAGGGCGTGCCGCTGCTGGACGCCGACCTGAACGAGACCGACGACATCCGCAAGTTCGAACTCCGCGCATTCCTGAAGTGGTACGTCGGCGACGGCGTACCCGAGGGCGGCGACGGCTTCCGGATAGTCGGCGGTCTGTCCAACGACTTCACCATCGCCGCCGGCGCACCGGTGGCGCCGGGCGGCACCGGCGCGGTCGACATCGGACTGCGCTACGCCGGACGGTGCATTGTGGACGGTCTCGATGTGCTGATCCAGCAGGACACGGCGTTCACCGCGCAGCCGTTGCACCAGGACCAGCCGGCAGCGGCGGCGCTGGCCACCCTGCTTGGCGTACCGGTGATCGCGCGGCTGTCGACGCCGGGCGCGGATACCCAGGTGCTGGCGTACCTGGATGTATGGGAGCGGCTGGTCACCCCGGACGAGCAGCCCGCGCTGGTGCACGCCGGGCTGGGCGTGGAGACCTGCGCCCGGATCCGCCGGGAGTGGGTGGTCCGGACCCGTACCGGGACCGCCGTACCGCAGAGCGGGGACTCGGACTTCCTGGCCGGGCACGCGTACCTGCCGCTGGCGCAGTTGCGGCGGCGGGCCGGAGTGGGCGCGATCACCACCGACGACGTGCGCGACCTGCGCCAGCAGCGGCTGTTGCTGCCGCCGGCGCACCTGCTCGCCGACACGCTCGCGGTCAGCGACGCGGCGGCGTACCGGCGGGGCGAGAACCGGCCCGCGGTCAGCCTGCGGGAGGCGGTCAACGCTCTGCTCGCCGGCCAGCTGCCCAGTACCCCGGACCTGGCCGTGTCCCCGGCTCCCGGAGTGGACCTGGCGCGCCACGCCTACGTACTAGATGCCAGCGGCGGGGTGTGCGCGTTCTGGCAGTCGCCGCGGGTGGCCAACCTCAACCAGATCATCGGCGCCCGGTTCGACCCGGCCCGGCCGCCCGCCACGCTCCCGCTCGCCACCCCCGTCACCAGCGGCACCGTGCACCTGTCACCGACCGCGGTGGCACTGCCCAACGGTGACGTGGTGGTCGCGTACCAGACCGGACTCAATGGCGCGGCCGATGCCGACATCGTGCTGCGCCGCGCGCCATACGCCGGCCTGCCCGCCGCCGCCGAGGTACCGGTCGCAGCCACGGCCGGGACTGCCGACCAGGTACCGCACGCGGTGCTGGCCGGCGACTTCGTGGTGTTCTTCAGCCACCAGGCGTCTACCAACACCTGGCGCTACCGCCGGTACCGGCACACCGACGGCACCTTCCCGGACGCGACACCGCAGCAGCTGTCCGCGGTCACCCCGACCGTGCAGGATCTGCACGCGGCGGCCACGCCCAGCGGGATGGTGTTCGTCGCCTTCTCCGACGGCGCCAATATGCAACTACTCCGGCTCGCCCCGGTCACCGCGACGATCGACCTGGTGGCCAGCGTACCGGCGGCCGGGGTACTGGATGTCTTCGTGGTCGCCACCGGTACCGACGACGCACTGGTCTTCTGGCACGACGGCACCGGTCTGCGCACCATCGCCACCACCGGTGGCCCGCCGCCGACCGGTTGGGCCGCCGCCGCGACCATCGCCGGCAGTACCACCGACGAAGCCCAACCCGCCGCGGTGACCGACGCCGACGGCACCGTCTTCCTCTTCGCCGCCAAGTCGGTACCCGACGCGAGTACCGAGATCTTCATGCGCCGGCGCAACCCGGTGACCCACGAGTGGGGCCTGCCCCAGCGGGTGATCTCCAGCCCGCAGAACGACCTGCGCCCGCACCCGGTGCTCGTTGCCGGCCAGGGCATCTGGGTGTTCTGGCAGAGCGACCGCAGCGGCAACTTCGATGTCTTCACCAAGCGGCTGATCACGGCGATCTGAGCCGCCGACCAGAAAGGACGACAGCCATGTCGCCGAGCATCACTCCCACCACGGCCGGTGCGGCCGGCTACACGATCACCGACTCCGCCGCCTTCGTCGCCGACCTCCAGCTGGACAGCAATGTGCTGGACACCCGCTTCTTAACCATGACCTACCCCGATACCACGACGGGACTCTCCATTGTGCTGCGGCACGGTTCGATCGACATCGACCTGGACTCGCTCAGCGGTACCAACACCGACGTGGTGGGCCGGGAGGTCACCACCTCGCTATCCACCCCGACCGCCGGCACCACCCAGCTGACCTGCAACATCACCAACACCAACGGGATCGGCGGGATCAACGAGGAGTGGCATGTGCTGGCCTCGGCCACCAGTCCCGTCATGTGGGGATTCGGCGTGGACAGTACATCAACCTCCACCGTCACCCGGCTGATGTGCGACCCGGCGGTGGCCTTCAGCTCGGCGCCACCGGCCACTGCCCTGGAGAACCAGACGGTGACCCTGGTGGCCGCCGACGCCACCGTCGGCACGGTGGTCGGCGCACCCGCGCCCACGGTGGTGTACCGGTGGGAGCACAGCGCGCCGATCGCCATCATGGACCTGCCGTTCTGCGGTTCGAGCCAGACCCACGCCATCAACACGCCGGGCGTGTACGCGGACACCAGCGTGCCGATCACGCTCACCGCCGGCTTGGACACCGACTGCGGCGGGCTGGCCACCGCGTTCCTGCGGCGCAGTGTGACCGCCGCACCGATGACCATCAAGGCGCGACCGCAGCAGGTCGCCCTGGTGCTCGACCGGTCCGGCAGCATGGGGTTGGAGAGCCGCTGGGACAACGCGGTGACCGCCGCATCGATGGTGGTCAACATGCTGGCGGTGATCCGCGACGGCGTCTCGGACAAGGACAAGGTCGGCATCGTCGTATTCGAGGACGACGGTCTGTGGCACGCCCCGCCGGTATCCCCGAAGATCCAGCAGGTGCTGCCGCTAACCCTGCTCAAGGATGCACCAGCATTGATCAAGGACGCGTCCTTCTTCGGCCTGCCCGGATCGAACAC
>JAFMQQ010000996.1 GCA_017354595.1 Micromonosporaceae bacterium | reverse complement strand
GTGGAAGGCCAGTGCCGGTAGCGGCGGGCATCCGGCCCAACGCCTCGCCGGCGGCGAACGGCAGCCACCGGCGCAGCTGGTCGCCGAGCAGCTGGCCGGCGAGGCCCTCGATCAGCGCGAGCCAGGCGAGCGCGGCGACGACCGCGCCGGCGAGGTTGCGTACCAGCGCACCGACCCCGACGCCGATGGCGGCGAAGGCCGCGTTCCACCACACGTCGCCGGCGAGCGTGCGCCACAGCTCGCCGTCGGCCAGATTGAGGCTGCCACCCTTGCCGGCCAGCCAGATCGCGATGGTGGCGAGTACCACCACCGTGCCGACCACGGCGAAGCCGGCACCGGCCAGAGTGGACACACAGGCCTTGGCGAGCAGTACCGCACCGCGCCGCGGCGTACCGAGGTAGGTGTCCGCGACCGTCCGGTGCCGGTACTCGCCGGCGGTGATGATGATGCCCAGCACCAGCGGGAAGAGCGCGACCAGCCCGACGTGGGCGGCGGCACTGGGGACCAGCCCCGGCTCGCCGATGGCGGCGGTGCGCAGCCGGCCGCTGGCACCGACCACGACCAGCGCCTGTGCGGCCAGCAGCAGCATCCACCAGGTGCGGGTGGTGCGTAGCTTGAGTACCTCGTTGCGCAGCAGGGTGATCATCGCGTCCCTCCACTGTGTACGATCTGGTCGGTGCCGGTCAGGCGCAGGAATGCGGCCTCCAGCGAGCCGTCGGCAGCGGCCAGCTCCGGCAGCGGCCCGGCGAAGCGCAGCTGCCCCCGGTGCAGTACCAGCACCCGGTCGACCGTCTGCGCCACCTCGGCCAGCACGTGGCTGGAGACCAGCACCGTGCGCCCCTCGCCGGCCAGCTTGCGCAGCAGGTCGCGCAGCCAGGCCATGCCGGCCGGATCCAGCCCGTTGCCCGGCTCATCGAGGATGAGTACGGCCGGGTCGCCGAGCAGCGCCGAGGCCAGCCCCAGCCGCTGCCGCATCCCCAGCGAGTAGCCGCGTACCCGGCGGTCCCCGTCATCGGTCAGGCCAACCAGGTCGAGTACCTCGTCCACCCTCGCCGTCCCGACACCGGCCACACCGGCCAGCACCCGCAGGTGGTCCCGGCCGCGCCGGCCGGGATGGAACCCGGTCGCCTCCAGCACCGCGCCGACCGTACGCCGCGGCCGGGGCAGTTGCGCGTACCGCCGGCCGTCGATCAGCGCCACGCCCTCGCTCGCCCTGGCCAGACCGAGGACGATCCGCAGCGTGGTGGTCTTGCCCGCGCCGTTGGGCCCGAGGAACCCGGTCACCTGCCCGGCCGGTACCGCGAAGTTCAGGTCCCGTACCGCGTACGTCCGGCCGAACCGCTTGCCCAGTCCCCGTACTGAAATCTCCATGCGGCCAAGCCTCGCGGCCGCCGTACCGCTGCGTCGTCCCCCGGCCGCGGCAAACGCCTGCTACCGCCGGTGCGGTACCCGGGTACCGCCGCCGCCGGGCGCCGGCCCGCCGTCCCGGCCACTACCGTGATGGCATGAGGCTGCTCGGCTTGCTGCACCGCGCGGCCCGGCGGCAGCCGCACGCGGACATCGCGGTCGCCGCGGTGCTGTACGCGGTCACCCTGACCACCACGGTCACCGGTGCCCCGGCCGCGCGCGGTCGGCTGGACCCGGTGCTGGCGGCGGTGGCCGCCGCGGCCTGCGG
>JAFMQQ010000995.1 GCA_017354595.1 Micromonosporaceae bacterium | reverse complement strand
ACGTGGCTGGAAGGTGTGCTCGTCGCGGGCCAGGCCAACGAAGCCCATCGATGACTCGGGGAGCAGGGCGAGCGCCGAGTCCGCCATCCCCAGCCCGGCCCGCAGTACCGGCACCAGCAGCGGCGGGTTCGCCAACCGGGTACCTTCGGCGGCGGCGACCGGGGTCTGCACCGGGTACCGCTGCACCGCCACTGGCCGGGTCGCCTCGTACACCAGCATGGTGGCCAGTTCGCGCAGCGCGGCGCGGAAGGTTGCGGAGTCGGTACCTTCGTCGCGCATCGCCGTCAGCCGCGCTTGTGCCAAGGGGTGATCTACCACGAGGACATCCACGGCAGACATCGTAAGCTGCTGCCTGTGACCGTTCTCAGTGCCCGCGGTCCCGCCCTGCCCGAGGTGGCCCGGTCGGATGCCGCGCTGCGCGCCTTCCTGCACGGGCTACCCGGCGTGGACCGGGTCGGTGCCGATGCCCGGGCGGCGATGCTGGGCACCCGCTCGATCAAGACCACCGCCAAGTCGTGGGCGCTTGACCTGGCGGTACGGATGGTGGACCTGACCACGCTGGAGGGTGCCGATACCCCCGGCAAGGTACGTTCGCTGTGCGCCAAGGCGTGCCGGCCGGATCCGACCGACCCGGACTGCCCGGCGGTCGCCGCGGTCTGTGTCTACCCGGCGCTGGTACCCACCGCGGCGGCGCAGCTGCACGGCTCCGGCGTCCATCTCGCCAGCGTCGCGACCGCCTTCCCGTCCGGGCAAGCGCCGCTGCCGGTGAAGCTGGCCGACGCCCAGGCTGCCGTCGAGGCGGGTGCGGACGAGGTGGACATGGTGCTCAACCGGGGCGCCTTCCTCTCCGGCCGCTACCTGGAAGCGTTCGACGAGATCGTCGCGGTCAAGCAGGCGGTGGCAGCCGCGCATCTCAAGGTGATCCTGGAGACCGGCGAGCTGGCCACCTACGACAACGTACGGCGGGCGGGTTGGCTGGCGATGCTGGCGGGTGCCGACTTCATCAAGACCTCAACCGGCAAGGTATCGCCGGCCGCGACGCTGCCGGTGACGCTGGTGATGCTGGAGGCGGTGCGCGACTTCCACCAGGTGACCGGCCGCCGGGTCGGCGTCAAGCCGGCCGGCGGTATCCGGACCGCGAAGGACGCCATCAAGTACCTGGTGACCGTGAACGAGACGGCGGGCGAGGCATGGCTCGACCCGGCGCTGTTCCGGTTCGGAGCCTCCACATTGCTCAATGACCTGCTGATGCAGCGCCGCCGGATGGCCACCGGCCGGTACGACGGCCCCGACTACGTCACGCTGGACTGAGGATGCCCGCTTTCGAGTACGCCCCCGCACCCGAATCGACGTCCATTGTGGACATAAGGTCCTCGTACGGGCTCTTCATCGGTGGAGAGTTCGTGGAGTCGCTGGATGGTGGACCGATCAAGACGGTCAACCCGGCGACCGAGGACGTGCTCGCCGAGACCGCCGCCGCCGGTCCGCGCGATGTGGACCGGGCGGTCGCCGCCGCCAGAGCCGCCTTCGAGAACCACTGGCGGGACATGCCGGGTGCCGAGCGGGCGAAGTACCTGTACCGGCTGGCCCGCATCATCCAGGAGCGCGCCCGGGAGCTGGCGGTACTGGAGAGCCTGGACAACGGCAAGCCGATCCGGGAGTCGCGCGACGTGGACAT
>JAFMQQ010000262.1 GCA_017354595.1 Micromonosporaceae bacterium | reverse complement strand
CCCGACCAGCGGGTGGTGCCGGGATGGCGCGCCGCGGCCGGACCGGCCGAGCCCACCGAGCCCACCGAGCCGGCCGAGCCGGCGGTGGCCGTCCCGGTGTCCGACGATTCCCGGCCCGACCAGCCGGGTACCGGCCGCGGTGCCCGGCCGGGTCGGTGGGGCATCCGGCGCTTCGGCCGCCCGCTGCTGATCGGTGGCGCGGTGCTGCTGCTGGTCACCCTGGTCGGCGTCGGGCTGGCCAACCTGCCCCAGGATCGCGGCGCGCAGGGCGGCGCGGCCGAGGTCAACGCCGGCGGCGGTCTGCCCGGCAGCGTCGACGACCCACCGCAGCTGGCCTCCGGCGGGCGAGCGTACACAGTGGAGGGTGCGACGGCCTTCGTCCGGTACTGGTTCGCCACGCTCAACTACGCCACCGCGACCGGCAATGACGGACCGCTGATCGCCGCGAGCGATCCGGCCTGCGCCGCCTGCGCGACCGCATTGCAGGTGGTGCAGGCGGGGTACCGGAACGGCCGGCACCTGGAGGGCGGTGGCTACACCCTGCGCAGCGTGGAGGCCGACGCCTTCTTCGAACTCAACCGGCCGACGCTGAACATCGTCTACGACCGGCTGCCGCGGTCGGAGTTCGGCCCGGACGGGCAGCGTATCCAGACCGTGCCCGCGGTGACCTTCGTCGTCGGCCAGGTGGTGCTGGCCCGCGTCCTGGACCAGTGGCGGGTACGCGAGCTGAACTCCTCCCGTCCGGTGGGCTGAGATGGTGGCGGTGGTCACCGGCGGGGCCGGGTACATCGGCACCAACCTCGCCGCCGCGCTGGCCGCCGCCGGGCACCGGGTACGCGTGGTGGACCTGCGCGAGCCGGTGACCGCGAAGGGGTTGGGCGCCTACTGGGTACGGGCCGATGTCCGCGATCCGGCCGCCATGCGCCGCGCCTTCGACGGTGCCGAGGTGGTGTACCACCTCGCCGGGCTGATCTCGGTCGCCGGGCCGCTGGGCGGTCGGGTGGCGTCGGTCAATGTGGCCGGGGCGAGGGTGGTCGCCGAAGCGGCGCTGGCGACCGGAGTCGGCCGGCTGGTGCATTGCAGCTCGGTGCACGCGTTCGACGTGGCGGCCCGGCCGGGGACCGGGAACCCGCCAGAGCCGGTCGACGAGGATGCTCCGCGGTCGACCGATCCGCTGCTGCCGGCGTACGACCGCTCGAAGGCGGCCGGCGAGGCGGAGGTACGCCGGGTGGTGCAGCGCGGGCTGGACGCGGTGGTGGTCAACCCGACCGCGGTGCTCGGCCCGGCTGACGAGGCGCCGTCCCGGGTCGGCGCGGTACTGCTCGCGATGTGGCGGGGCCTGGTGCCGGCCGTACCGGCAGGCGGTTTCGACTGGGTCGACATACGCGACGTGGTGGCGGCGCTTCGCGCCGCGCAGGCGCGCGGCGTGACCGGGGAGAGCTACCTGGTGACCGGTACCCGCCTGTCCGCCCGCGAACTCGCCGCGCATGCCGCCGCGGTGGACCGGCGCGCCTGGACGGCGAGGGTGATGCCGGACTGGCCGCTGCGCGCCGTCGCGCCGGCGGCGACCCTGCTCGTCCGGTGGAGCGGCCGGTGGAGCGGCAGCGGCGTGCTGCCCACCGCGGAAGCGCTGCAGGCGTTGCATACCTTCCCGGTGGTATCCGGCCAGAAGGCGGCCGCGCAGCTGGGCCACCACCCGCGGCCGATCGAACAGACGCTCACCGACCTGCATGCCTGGTACATCCGCAATGGCAGGCTGCGGCGCCGGTGACCGGCGGAGCAGAATGGCGGCATGCCGTTGACTCTGCCGATCGGTACCCCGGCCAATGACCTGCTGCGCAGCAGCCCGCTCGCTCTGCTGATGGGGATGGTCCTGGACCAGCAGGTGACCATGGAGAAGGCGTTCTCCTCGCCGTACGAGCTGCAGCAGCGGTTGGGCCACGAACCCTCCGCCCGGGAGCTGGCCTCCTTCGACCCCGAGGAGCTCTCCGCCATCTTCAGCCGGCCGCCGGCGCTGCACCGCTTCCCGAAGGCGAACGCGAAGCGGGTGCAGGAGGTGTGCCAGGTTCTGGTCGACAAGTACGACGGGGACGCCGAGCGCCTGTGGCGGGACGCGAAGACCGGCGCCGAGCTGTTCACCCGGATCTCGGAGCTGCCCGGGTTCGGCAAGCAGAAGGCGCAGATCTTCCTGGCGTTGCTGGGCAAGCAGTTCGGGGTACGGCCGCGGGGCTGGCGTGAGGCGGCCGGCCAGTACGGCGAACAGGGCGGCCACTACTCTGTCGCCGACGTCGTCGACGACGAGTCGCTGGCGAAGGTCCGTGAGTACAAGCAACAGGTGAAGGCCGCCGCGAAAGCCAAAGGCTCGGGTCCAAAGCCGCCAATGACGAGGGCTTAGTGCCACTATGGGTGGGTGAAGCGCGATCCCCGGCCTGCCCTGATCACCGATGCCGAGCGCAGCCAGGACGACCAGCTGCGCATGCGCGAGATCCGGTACATCGTGATGATGTCGTTCCGCGCGGTCTGCGTGCTCGCCGCCGCGATTCTGGTCGGCACCCGGGCCCCGCTGCTCTGGCTGTGGATACCGATCTGCGTGGTCGGCATGGTGCTGGTGCCCTGGCTCGCGGTGCTGCTCGCCAACGACCGTCCGCCCCGGGCGAAGTACCGGCTGGCCAACAAGTTCGGCCACGGTGAGCCGGAGAAGCCGGAGCCACGCCGGGCGTTGCCGTCGGTCGACCCGGTCCGGGTCATCGACCCCGAGCCCTGAGCGAGGCTAGCCGGGCCGCCCGCCGAGCGTTTCGACCGCCAGGGCACCCAGCCTCGCGCCCGCGCGCAGCGCATCTGCTGGGCTGGCGCCGGTACACCAGGCGGCGAGCAGGCCGGCGGCGAAGGCGTCGCCGGCACCGGTCGGGTCGACCAGTCGAGCCGGCTGCGCCGGTACCCGCGACACCGCTTCCCCGGTCGCCCATACCGCGCCGCCGGCGCCCAGCTTCACCACCGCATGCTTCGCGTACCCGGCGAGCAACCGGGCCAGCGTCTCGGGCGGGCCTGCGCGGTCAACCGTGCCAGGTACCAGCGCCCGCGCCTCGTCCAGGTTGGCCAGCAGCAGATCCACGCCGCGTACCCAGTCGAGGAAGGCCGGACCGCCCACCCGCTGCAACGGTCCGGCGGAGGCCGCGTCGACGCTCGTCGTCAACCCACGCGAGGCGGCCGTGGCCAGCGCGTGCCGCCCGGCCGTCCGGCTCTCGCCGTCGAAGAGGGCATAACCGGACAGGTGCAGGTGTACGGCGCCGGCCGACCCGGCCATCGCCCGGTCGATATCCGAAGTGGAGAGTCGCGCGTTGGCTCCCCGGTCGCAGAGCATGGTGCGTTCCTGGTACCGGGAGAGCACCACGACGCTACCGGTGACCGCTCCGGGTTCCTGGCGTACCGCGCAGTCCACGCCGGCCGCGGCGAGTTCGGATAGCCGCTGTGCGCCGGCCGGGTCGTCACCGACCACCCCGACGAAACAGGCCGGACAACCGGCACGGGCGAGCCAGGTCGCGGTGTTGGCCGCCGAGCCGCCCGGTGTGACGAGGATCCGGGCCGGGGTGTCGGAACCCGCCGACAAGGGTCCACTGTAGACCGCGAGGACATCGGTGACGATGTCGCCGACGACCAGCACCCGGGTCATCGCGCGACCGCGACGGCGAGCTGTGCCGCCAGCGTGGCGTTGCCAAGGATGATCCGGACGTTCACCGCGAGGCTGCGCCCCCCGGTATTGGAGTGGAAGTGTGCCAGCAGGCGAGGGGTGACCGCCTTGCCGGTGATACCCTCTGCTTCGATTGTGGACAGTCCACTCTGGAGTACCCGGTCGTGCAGCTCGGGATCGAGCTGCTCCTGCGCGGGCACCGGGTTGGCGACGATCACGCCGCCGGCGTGCACGCCCTGCTCCCGGCGTGCCCGCAGCAGCCGAGCCAGTTCGTCCACAGAGGACACCGACCAGTCCAGGTCGTGGCCGGAGTCGGTGACGAAGAAGCCGGGGAAGCGCCGGGTCCGGTAGCCGACCACGGTGACACCGAGTGTCTCCAGGCGCTCCAGGGTGGCCGGTACGTCCAGAATGGACTTGACGCCGGCGCAGACCACGGCGACCGGGGTGCGCGAGAGTGTCACCAGGTCGGCGGATTCGTCGAAGGTCGCCGACGCGCCCCGGTGTACCCCGCCGATGCCACCGGTCGCGAAGACCTCGATACCGGCGGCGGCGGCGACCGCGCTGGTACCGGCGACAGTGGTGGCCCCGTCGGCGCCCGCCGCCGCGGCCGCGGCCAGGTCGCGCACCGAGAGCTTGGCGATCCGGTCGCCGGTCGCCAGCCGGGTCAGCTGCTTGTCGGAGAGGCCCACCACGAGCCGCCCACCGACCATGCCGATAGTGGCCGGTACCGCGCCGTTGTCGCGTACCGCCTGCTCGATCTCGCGCGCCACCCGCAGGTTGTCCGGGCGGGGCAGGCCATGCGAAACGATAGTTGTTTCCAGAGCCACGACCGGGGTACCGGACTCGCGTGCGGTGACCACGTGGTCGCCGTACTGGAGTTCGAACCTCACCCGGTCACGTTAGCGGGGTGGGCGTGGCGGGGTGTACCTGACACACTGGTCGGGTGAGCACACCCATGACACCGACGCCACAGTCCGACACGGGCACGGTGACCGAGGAGCGCACCGACTACCGGTACGACGACGGTGACCGGGAGCGCTTCTCGCATTACGTGCCGAAGGACAAGCTCATGGAGGCGATGATCGAGGGCACTCCGGTACGGGCGCTGTGCGGGAAGTTGTGGACGCCCTCCCGCGATCCCGAGCGCTTCCCGATCTGCCCGGAGTGCAAGGAGATCTACGACACGCAGCTGGTCGACTGACGCTTCCGCAGCGGAATGCCGCCCCGACCGGACCTGTCCGGGTTTCCCGCGCTGCGCGCCTGGCAGCGCCGCACCCTGGTTGAATATCTGCGCCGCCCCGCCGAGGACTTCCTCGCTGTCGCCACACCCGGTGCCGGGAAGACCAGGCTCGCCCTGCGGATCGCCGCCGAACTGCTCGCCGACCGTACCGTCGACGCGCTCACCGTCGTCACGCCGACCGAGCACCTGAAGACTCAGTGGGCGAAGGCCGCGGCGGCCGTCGGCATCCACCTCGACCCGGACTTCCGCAACGCCGACCAGCACACCTCGGCCGACTTTCACGGCGTGGTGGTCACCTACGCGCAGGTCGGCGCGG
>JAFMQQ010000994.1 GCA_017354595.1 Micromonosporaceae bacterium | reverse complement strand
ACTTCCCGACCCAGAAGATCACCGAGGTGACCCGGGCGTACCGGCAGCTCGGCATCGGGTACGCCAACCTGGGTGCGCTGCTGATGGCGACCGGCCTGCCGTACGACTCGGAGGAGGGTCGTTCGGTAGCGGCCGGGATCACCTCGCTGATGACCGCGACCGCCTACCGCCGCTCCGCCGAGCTGGCCGCGTTGGTTGGCGCCTACGACGGTTACGCCCGCAACGCGGCCGCCCACCAGCGGGTGATGCGCAAGCACGCGGAGGCGAACGCGGCGGCACCGGCGCGTGGCGCGAACGCCACCGCACTGCTCGCCGAGGCGTCCCGCCAGTGGGAGCATGGCAACGAGATCGGTGCGGAGCACGGCTGGCGCAACGCTCAGGCGAGCTTGCTGGCGCCGACCGGAACTACAGGCCTGATGATGGACTGTGACACCACCGGGATCGAGCCGGACCTGGCGCTGGTCAAGTTCAAGAAGCTGGTCGGCGGTGGATCGATGCAGATCGTCAACCAGACCGTACCGCGGGCGCTGCGTTCGCTCGGGTACCCGGAGGAGCAGGTCGAGGCGATCGTCGAGCACATCGCTGAGCACGGCCACGTCGTCGACGCGCCCGGCCTCAAGCGCGAGCACTACCCGGTCTTCGACTGCGCCATGGGCGAGCGCTCGATCGCGCCGATGGGGCACGTACGGATGATGGCGGCGGTACAGCCGTTCCTCAGTGGTGCCATCTCCAAGACGGTGAACATGCCGGAGTCCGCCACCGTCGAGGACGTGCAGGGCATCTACCTCGCCGGTTGGGAGATGGGGCTCAAGGCGCTGGCGATCTACCGGGACAACTGCAAGGTGGGCCAGCCGCTGTCGGTGGCGAAGAAGGGCTCGGAGAAGGCTGTCGCCGGGAAGGCGGCACCGGAGCCGACCCAGGTCATCGAGTACCGGCCGGTGCGCCAGCGGCTGCCGAAGAAGCGGCCGTCCGAGACGGTCTCCTTCACCGTCGGCGGCGCCGAGGGGTACCTGACCGCATCGTCCTATCCGGACGATGGGTTGGGTGAGGTCTTCCTCAAGATGTCCAAGCAGGGCTCCACCCTCGCCGGCGTGATGGACGCGTTCTCCGTCGCCATCTCGATCGGCCTGCAGTACGGCGTCCCGCTGGAGACGTTTGTCAACAAGTTCACCAACATGCGGTTCGAGCCGGCCGGGATGACCGACGATCCGGATATCCGGATGGCCACCTCGGTGATGGACTACATCTTCCGCCGTCTGGCGATCGACTTCCTGCCGTACGATCGCCGCGCCGAACTCGGCATCTTCACCGCCAAGGAGCGGGCGGCCCAGCTGCGGGCGGAGGCGGCCGGTGCCGAGGCGGCCGCGGTGGAGGGGGAGGAGTCCAATGTGGACTTGACCGCACTTGCCTCATCGGCTCCGATCGAAACCCGGCACCAGCAGGCCAAGCCGGCCGACCCGGCGACGGCCGAGAAGTCCACAGTGGAGGACAGACCGGCGGCCCGGCCGGCGAATGCGGGATCCTCGGTCGAGGTGCTGGAGTCGCTTCGGGGCAAGGCGGCCGACGCGCCGCTCTGCCTCACCTGCGGTACCAAGATGCGCCCGGCGGGCAGTTGCTACGTCTGTGAGGGCTGCGGCTCCACCAGTGGTTGCAGCTGACCTGGAGACGGCGGGAGCCGGGC
>JAFMQQ010000993.1 GCA_017354595.1 Micromonosporaceae bacterium | reverse complement strand
GGCCAGCTGCGCACAGCGAGCCGGCACTCTGCCCGGTACCGGACCGCGCCGCGCCGGCCGCGTCACCGGGCGAAGTTACCCAATCGCCGGCCGCACCGGATACCGTCACCACGTGACCGACGATTGGGTGCCGGTCCCGCCGGCGCCGATCGTACCGACGCCCGCCACCGGCCGCGCCGACCTGCGTGGCAAGCGGCTGCTGGTCGGCCTGCCCGGCATCGGCTGGCGGGGCGACCTGCGCGCCGACGAGGCCGTGGTGCAGGCGAGCCGGACCTACATCCCGGTCCTGACCGAGCAGGAGTGGTACCGCGCCGAATCGGAGCAGACCGAGGTCTTCGCCCCGCTGGTACCGGTGGAGCGGGTGTGGGTGGAGGTGCCGACCGGCCGGGCCGACCCCGACCTCGACCACGACCTGTTCGCCCGGCTCGTCTCCCTGGACACCCCGTCGCGTCGCGAGCCGGTACCCGCCCGCGAGGTGGTGAACCTCTCCGGCCGCCGGGTGGTCCGGGCCGATCCGCAGGGCGAGCGGCGCGACCTGCGCGCGGTCACCGAGGTGTACCAGAACAACGAGGGTGACATCTGCGTACGGGTCTGTGCCGAGCTGGACTGGTACCGGTGGGGCTGGACGGGCGCGACGCCGAAGACCCTTGAGGTGCCCATCTACTGGCTCTGGGTCGAATAGACGCACCGGGTCTGGCCGGCTCCACCCACCCGCCGGGCATTGTCACGTCAACCTGTGGCGCGCCGGTTACCCGGACGCCCTCTGCTGAGTTACCTTCACAGACCAAAGAGTCGACTCGGGCGTGGAGGTACCCGCGTGGCGCGCACTCACCCCCGGCACCGCGTCGACGGAATCGAGCGGGCCGCCGCGCTGCACGCCGAGGCGGTCGCCCTCGCCGACACGGCCGCCCAGGTGTTGGAGCAGTGCGCGCCGCAGGACGCGCCGGCGCCCCAGTACGCGCAGCAGCGCGAGCTCGCCACCCGGCTGCGCGCGGCAGCCACCGAACTGGTACCCGGGTGGCTGGGCGCGTCACTGATCGCGTACCCGCCCACCGGCCCGCTGCCAGCGCCCGGCTCCGGCGCCGGAGTCCCCCGGTACGTGCGGGTGGGTACGGCACACCCGCTGGAGGACGCCGCGTTCCCCGCCGTGGTACCGCTGCTCGGCGGCGGTGGCAACCTGGCGATCGACGCGGACGCGCGGGACGCGCGCACCGCCGGCCTGCTGCGCAGCCTGGTGCTCCGGCTGGTCGCCGCGACACCCGCAGGTGCGCTGCGGGTGCGGGTGGTCGACCCGACCGGCGCGGTCTTCGCCCCGTTCAGCGCGCTCGGCTCGCTGGGCATCGTCTGGTCCGCGCCGGGCGACCCCGGGGACGGGTTGCGCGCCGCGATCGCCGATGCCGAGGAATGGGTACGCCGCCCCGGCCGGTACACGATGCTGGTTGTCATCGCCGGCCTGCCCGAGCTGACCGAGGGCGGCGACCTGACCCGGCTGACCGAACTCGCCCGGCTCGGCCCGGGCAACCGGTTGCACCTCGTGGTCGCCGGCTGGCCGCCACCACCGCTGACCGAGCAGGCGGCGCAGGATGCGCTGCCGCTGGCCACCCAGGTGGTGGTACGCAACCCGCACGCGCTGGTCGGCGACCCACCGGGTACCGGCTTCGGCAGCGGAGGCGCGTTGAACT
>JAFMQQ010000992.1 GCA_017354595.1 Micromonosporaceae bacterium | reverse complement strand
GCCAGAGCCGACCCGGCCAGCGGTCCCGCCGCGCCCGGCCACGTCCGGCTGCTGACCGGAACCGGGCTCGACTGCGACCTGTGCTGCCGGGCCTGCGACGCGGCCGTGGACTCGAACCTCGACGCGCGCCGGGTGCCGCTGGTCGAAGTGTGCGCGCCCTGCCTGGGCCGGGTCGTGGCCGAGGGGGAGCTGCTGTGGTGGCGCGGCCAGCCAGGCGTGCCCGAGCGCCCGGAGCCGGTCGACACCACGATCGTCGAAACCCCGCTGCCGCAAAGGGTCGGGCCGGTGCAGGACCTGGCGCCGGTACCCGCCACCGACCGGCCGGTGTGGCTGCTGCTCGGCGAGGACGGCCGGATCAGCCGGTACGACGCCGCGAGTCGCGAGTGGAGGGTGCTCGCCACGACCAGCCTGCCCGACGAGCCGGGCGACCCCGGCCGGTACCACCAGCCACGCCGCCGGCTGCACGCCAGCTCCGGCGGCCAGTTCGCCGCCGTCGTCACCGACTACGGGCGGTACGGTCAGGTGCTGGACCTGCGCGACGGCCGGGTGACTCTTGAGCTGGACGGTGGCGACGACCACCCGGACACGGTCCGCTTCTCGCTCGCCTTCGCCGATTTCGGCGAGCACGTCGTCGTGCACCGCACCGCCTGGAACCGGTTGGACGTGAGCGATGCGGTCACCGGCGCGCCGTTGACCGAGCGGGAACCGACGCAGTACGTGGATGGCGAGGCGCCGCCGCACTACCTCGACTACTTCCACGGGGCGCTGCACCTGTCGCCCACCGGACGGTGGATCGCCGACGACGGCTGGGTCTGGCAGCCCGACGGGCTGGTGGTGACGTGGGATCTGAACTGGTGGCTGGCGGAGAACCCGTGGGAGTCAGAGGACGGGCCGTCCCGCCGCCGGGTGTGCCGGCGGGAGGAGTGGGACCGTCCGATGTGCTGGGTCGGCGAGAACCTGCTCGCCGTCCGGGGTATCGACGCCGGACCCGGCGGTGCCCCGGTTCTCGGTGGCGTACAGGTCTTCGATGTGGTGAGCGGGGCCCCGGTGGCCGCCTTCGCCGCACCGGAGGGCGCGCTGTTCGCCGACGGGTACCGGCTCTACGTCGCAGCCGCGGACGGGCTGGAGATCTGGGATGCCGGTACCGGCGAACGCACCGGCCGCGTCCCCGGCTTCGTACCCACCGCGTACCACCCGGGCGCCGGGGAGCTGGCGGCGCTACGCGGTGGCGGGCTGCGCCGGTGGCGGACGGCGCGGGTACCGGATTGACCCCGGCCGCGCCTGCCCCACGCGGCGCGGCCGGGGTACAGCCATCTCAGTCTCTCGGCTCCCAGAACACGTAGTTCGCGCTGTACGGCACCGCTACCGTCGCACCCGGTGTGCACGCACCGGCCGGCGCCGTACCGCCGGAGGTGTTGACCCGGGTGACATAGGCGATGTCGTCGAGGTACCCCGGCGCCTCGTCGACGACCGACAGCAGCAGCCACGGGATCGTGCCCGGCTGGTCGACCCTGGTCACCACGGTTCCGAGCAGTGTCGACTTGTCGCGCAGGAACGTCCACCGCGGCCCGGCGTAGTGGTGGATGAAGTTCAGCGGGTGGTCGAGCGACTGGAGCACCGCCTCGGGTGTGGATGCGGTCCCGAAGACTCCGTCCGCCCCGCAGGTGTAGGTCTGCGTACCAG
>JAFMQQ010000991.1 GCA_017354595.1 Micromonosporaceae bacterium | reverse complement strand
AGCGGCCGCTCCTGGCCGCCGAGCGCGGCCAGCACATGCATCGCGGCGAGCATCCCGGTGTCCGCGCTCCAGAAGTCTTTGAAGTAGTAGTGCGCCGAGTGCTCGCCACCGAAGACCGCGCCGGTGCGCGCCATCTCGCCTTTGATGAACGAGTGCCCGACCCGGGTACGCACCGGGACCCCGCCGTGCTCCTTGATGATCTCGGGCACCGCGCTGGAGGTGATCAGGTTGTGGATCACCGTCGCGCCCGGGTGACGCTCGAGTTCGCGGACCGCGACCAGGGCCGTGATCGCGCTCGGCGACACCGGTTCGCCCCGCTCGTCGATGACGAAACACCGGTCGGCGTCGCCGTCGAAGGCCAGGCCGATATCGGCGCCACGCGCGCGTACCGCCCGCTGGGCATCCACAATGTTCGCCGGTACCAACGGGTTCGCCTCGTGGTTGGGGAAGGTCCCGTCCAGCTCGAAGTAGAGCGGGGTGACCGAGAGCGGCAGTGCGGGCAGGGCCGCGTCGCCGAGGACCGCGGGCGCGGTGTACCCCGCCATCCCGTTGCCCGCGTCCACCACAACCGACAGCGGCCGGATGCCGGTGAGGTCGACCAGCCCGCGCAGGTACGCGGCATAGTCGGCGAGCAGGTCGCGCCGTTCGATCTGCGCGCCCCGGGCCGGGTTCGGCGCGGCCCGGCCGGCCGCCAGCAGTGCCTGGGCGGCGTCCCGGATCTCGGCCAGTCCGGACTCCAGCCCGATCGGCCGGGCGCCGGCGCGGCACAGCTTGATCCCGTTGTACCGGGCCGGATTGTGGCTGGCGGTGAACATGGCACCGGGCAGGTTGAGGTAGCCGGCGGCGAAGTAGAGCATGTCCGTGGAGCCGAGCCCGGCCAGCACCACGTGCGCTCCGGCGCTGGCCGCCCCGGCCGCGAAGGCCTCGGCGAGCCCGGGCGACGAGGGCCGCATGTCGTGTCCTATCACGACACCCGGCAGGTCGGCAGTCCTCTCGCCGGCTCCACCCACCCCGCCGGCCTCGCCGCGCAGCACCTGTACGAAGGCGGCGCCGAAGGCGGCCGCGACCTCCTCGTTGAGCTGGTCGGGTACCAGGCCGCGCACGTCGTACGCCTTGACGAAGCTGGCGAGATCAACCACGGCCGTGCGCCTCCTTGGACTGTCGGCTAAAGAGCCGATCTGGTCGCTGCCGAGCCTACCGGGCCTACCCCCTGCTTCTCAGGTGGGCAGCGGGATGTGGACGACCTCGATCGGCAGTTCGGGGTGCAGGCCGCGCAGCTGCTGGATGGAGGCGGTCAGGCGCGCGTCGTCGGTGACGAAGCGGACCCGGTACGGCGCCGACTGCCGGACGAACTTCTCGATGTCGGCGACCGGCAGCACTCCCTGCACCGGCTCATACGCGATCCAGAGCTGGCCACGCCAGGAGACGCCGTTGGTGCGCCACAGCACGTTGGCCCATTGGCTGGTCTGCGCGCCATAGGCGTACGGGCGGTTGCCCCAGATCACCGTGATCGTGTCGGCCTCGGCGGGTACCCGCTCGGCCACCCGTACCGCCGCCCGGCCGACCCAGAACCAGGCCAGCTCGCGTTGCAGGTACGAGCGCCCGAAGCTGGGCACGAACGGCCCGGAGGCGGCGACCGCGGCGAGGGTGAGGGCGAGCGCGGCGGCCACCATCCGGCCCCGCCG
>JAFMQQ010000261.1 GCA_017354595.1 Micromonosporaceae bacterium | reverse complement strand
CGAGGTCATCGCCAGCATTCCCAACGGGTACCGGCTGGCGCTGGGCGAGGACCAGGTGGACGCGGCGGCGGTACTGGTACGGGCGTCGACCGCTGCCCGGCGGGCGCGGGTCGGGGACCCCGAGGCGGCGCTCGCCGAGGCGGAGGCGGGCCTCGCGCTGTGGCACGGCGGACCAGCCGGCGACACGGCGGGTGCCGAGGCGGATCCGGTCGCAGCACTGCGCGGGCAGCGGCGGGCGGCGTACTGGTCGCTGGCGCGGACCCGGGCGCTGGCCCTGTCCCGGCTGGGCCGCCCGGCCGAGGCGGTCGAGCCACTCGCCGAGCTGTACCGGCGCCAGCCGCGGGACGAGGAGATCCTGCTGGAGTTGCTGCGCTGCGAGGCGGGCACCGCCGGTCCGGCCACGGCGCTGGAGCGGTACGAGACCTACCGGCGCGGGCTGCGCGAAGAGCTCGGCACCGATCCCGGTCCGGCACTCCAGTCCCTGCACCGCGAACTGCTCAGCGACCCGGGCGCCGCGGCCGGCCCGATTCCGGCGGCCGGCCCCGGCACCGCGGCCGGCCCGGGCACCCAGCCCGCTATCCGTACCGGCGTGCCACACGAGCCCAACCAGCTGCTCGGCCGGGCCGGCGATATCGACGCCGTCACCGAACTGGTGCGCGCCTCGCGGGTCACCTCCATCGTCGGCCCCGGCGGGCTCGGCAAGACCAGGCTCGCGTACGCGGTGAGCCGGGAGGCGCCGTACCGGGTGGTGCACTTCGTACCGCTGGCGAGCGTGAGCGCCGACGCCGACGTGGCCGGCGAGGTCATCACCGCGCTCGGGATCGGCGAGACGTCCCGCGCCCCGGTGCCGCACCAGCCGCCGCCGACCGACCCGGCCGCAGCGATCGTCGCCGCCACCGGTACCGGCCCGGTGCTGCTCGTGCTGGACAACTGCGAGCAGGTCCGGTCCGGCGTGGCGGCGCTGGTACAGCAGCTGGTGGCGGCGAGCCGGGACCTGCGGGTACTGACCACCAGCCGGGCGCCGCTCGGCCTGTCCTCCGAGTCGGTGTACCCGCTGCCGGAGCTGGACCAGGCGACCGCGGTCGAGCTGTTCGTCCAGCGCGCCCGGGCCGCCCGGCCCGCCGTCGAGCTGCCCAGCGCTACCGTCGCCGAGGTGGTACGCCACCTGGACGGCCTGCCGCTCGCGGTCGAGCTGGCCGCGGCGCGGGTACGGGTGATGTCGGTCGCGGAGATCGCGCGGCGCCTCTCCGACCGGTTCGCCCTGCTGCGCGGCGGGCCACGCGACGCTCCGGCGCGGCACCGCACCCTGGCCGCAGTGGTCGAGTGGAGCTGGAACCTGCTCGACCCGGCCGAACAGGCGGCGATGCGCGCGCTCTGCGTCTTCCCCAACGGCTTCGGTACCGACGCCGCCCGCTCCCTGCTCGGCCGGCTCGATCCCGCCGCGGAAGGCGACCTCGAGCCCGGTGGCACCGGCGGCGACACGCTGGAGATCCTGGAACGCCTGGTCGACCACTCGCTGCTGAAGGCGGGCGAGGTGGCCGCCGGCACCCGCTTCCAGATGCTGGAGACGGTACGGGAGTTCAGCTCGGCGCAGCGCAGCGACCAGCAGAGCCGGCAGGTGACCGATGCCTTCCTCGGCTGGGCCCGCGACCTCGGCATCCGCCACCACGAGTCCCTCTTCGGGCCCGACGCATTCTCCACAGTGGACCTTCTGCGGGCCGAGCAGGAGAACCTGCTGCAGGCGCTGCGCCTGGCACAGGGCCGCGGCGACGCCCCGACCGTCGCGGCCGCCTCCGCCGTGCTGCTCGCATTGTGTACGGTGGAGGCCAACTTCACCCGGGTCGGGCAGCTCACCGGCGAGATCTCCTGGCTACTGTCGCACTACCGGCCCGACCCCGAGATGCTTGACACCACGCGCGCCGCGCTGTCGCTCGCCACCGGGTACATCTTCATGCTGCAAGGTCCCCGGGCGGCGCGCCTGCTGGTCGCGCTGCGCCGGCTGCCCGCGGCGCCCCCCACCACCCCGACCCGCGCCATGGCCACCATCCTCACCTCGGCGGCGGTACAGGATCCCGGTGCGCTGCTCGGCCTGTGCGACGCAGGCGCACCGCTGGTGGCCGGACTGGCCAACTCCGTCGCCGCATACCTGCTGGAGAACGCCGGCGACCTTGAGGCAGCGCTGAACGCGGCGCGCCGGACGCGCGACCTGGTCGGGGGGCAGGGCATGCCGTGGCTGGAGGTGATGTCCGGAGCCAGGATCGCCGAACTGGCACTGCAGCTGGAGCGGCCGGCCGAGGTGATGGGCGAGCTCGACGCGATCGTACCGGCGGTGCGACGGCTCGGCGGGCCCGATCTGATCGGCCTGCAGTGGTGGATGGTGCTGGCCAACCTCCAGGTCGGCGAGGTGGACGAGGCCGAGCGCTGGCTTGCGTCGGTGGCGCCGGAGAACGCGGAGGATCCGGAGACCCACTCGTACGGGCTCGGCGTGCGGGCCGAGATCCTGCTCGTCCGCGGCGAGGTGGACGCCGGGCTCGAACTGTGGCGGCAGGCCGTCGCGACGCGGAAGGACTCCAGCGATCAGAGCCTGCGCCGCTTCGCGCAGAACCTGGATCCCTGGACGCTGGAGAAGGCCGCGGTGGCCGTGGTGGCGCACGCCCGGCACGGCCGGCTGGACCTGGTTCGCGACCTGCTCGACCCGATGCCGGGGTACCTGTCGGCGATCCTCACCGAGCCGGTACCGCATCCGCCGCCGTACCTGATGGAGTTCTCCGTCTCCGGTACCCTGCTCCTGGCGCTGGCCACCGCCGACCTCGCGGCCGCCGTCGCGCCCGCCGGCGCCGCGACCGCCGCGCGGATGACGGCGCTCGCGGACCGGTTGCGGTACCTGCGCTCCTTCCAGCCCACCATGTCCTCCGCGCGCGCCCGGCAGGCCGCCCTCGCGGCCGACCCGAACGCCTACCGGGAAGCCGTCGCCGAGTACTCCACAATGGACCGAATCGAGCTGCGCGCGGCCGCGCTCAAACTCCTGGCCGCCCGCCGGTGAGAGCAGGTTACCGGCGGACGCACGATAACGCTGGCCCTGGAGCCCGCGCAGTGACCGGCTGCGTACCGCGGTCTTCGCCGCCATCCACCCAGGTTCTGAACTAGCTGCGGACCCGATCCACGCTGATCGGCACGCAGCCGGCCCTCACCCGCAACAGAGCGAGGGCCGGCTGCATCGCCCCCGGGAGGGCACGCCTGGTCGGGTCGACCTACCGCACGGGGTCCCGCGCGTACAGCCGCTTGGCCCACAGGTAGCTCAGCAGTGCGATCCCGGCGCACCAGACGACCGCGACCAGTGCGCTGGTGCCGATGCCGGTACCAGTCAGCAACCCGCGCATCGTCTCGGTGATCGGAGTGAATGGCTGGTACCGCGCGAACCAGCGCAGCCCCACCGGCATCGAGGCGACCGGCACGAAGCCGCTGCCCAGGAACGGCAGGAAGGTCAGCGGCATCGGCAGGTTGCTCGCCGACTCCACGGTCTTGGCCAGCAGGCCGAGCGCGACGCACAGCCAGGTGAGTGCGAAACCGACCATCGCCACGACGCCGAGCAGGGCGAGCCACTCCAGCGGGGTCGCGTTGGGCCGGAAGCCGATCGCCAGCGCGACGCCGAGAACGACCGCCACGCCGATCAGGGTCTGCACCACCGCACCCACCACATGCCCGGTCAGCACGCTGGCCCGGGCGATCGCCATGGTACGGAACCGGGCGATGATCCCGCTGGTCATGTCCATCGCGACCGAGATCGCGGTGCCGTTGGCGACCGCCGCGATCGTGACCAGCAGGATCCCCGGGGCCAGGTAGTCCAGGTAGGCGGCGCGGCCGACCGAGGCGCCGCCCAGTCCCGATCCGAGGGTGCCGCCGAAGACATAGACGAACAGCAGCAGGAAGACGATCGGCATGCCGACCAGTA
Source organism: Micromonosporaceae bacterium (assembly GCA_017354595.1). Classification (GTDB taxonomy): domain Bacteria; phylum Actinomycetota; class Actinomycetes; order Mycobacteriales; family Micromonosporaceae; genus DATEJJ01. The sequence goes on along the minus strand of JAFMQQ010000261.1, from coordinate 1,316 downwards.
GCAGCGTCAGTCCCGGGTACCGCAGCATATGTCTGAGGTTGCGGCGCAGCATCGTGGACGAGTCGGCCAGGGTGTACTGAAGAGAACTCATGACACGGTCTCCATCACGTCGTCGGTACGCCCGGTCAGGGCGAAGAACACATCGTCGAGGTCGGGCGTGTGTACCGTCAGGCCATCGACATCAATCGCTTCGTCAGCCAGCCGGTCGAGTAGGGCGCGCAGTGCCGCGATGCTGCCATCGCTGGGGATCCGCAGGGTGAGCGCCTCCGCGTCGGGTACCCCGTCGCCGAGCACCTGGGCGGCCTCGGCCAACCCGGCCGGGTCGGTGAAGCGCAGCGCGACGTGGCCACCCGGAACCAGGCGCTTGAGTTGCGTCGGGGTACCCTCGGCGACCACGGTGCCCCGGTCCAGTACGGCGATCCGGTCGGCGAGCTCGTCCGCCTCCTCCAGGTTCTGGGTGGTGAGCAGGACGGTCACCCCGCTGGCGGCCAGGCCCCTGATGATCTGCCACATGGTCCGGCGGCTGCGCGGATCCAGGCCGGTGGTCGGCTCGTCGAGGAAGACCACCCGCGGGTCGCCGATCAGGCCCATGGCCAGATCGAGCCGGCGCCCCATCCCGCCGGAGTAGGTGGCGACCCGCTTGTCCTTGGCGTCGGCGAGGTCGAACCGGTCGATCAGCTCGGCCGCCCGGCGCCGGCCAGCCCGGCCCAGGTGGTGCAGATCGGCCATCAGCCGCAGGTTCTCCTCGCCGGTCAACAGGTTGTCCACCGCCGAGAACTGGCCGGTGACCCCGATCCTGGCGCGGACCGCCTGCGGGTCCTGGGCCACGTCGTAGCCGGCGACCCGGACCTGGCCGGCGTCGGCCCTCAGCAGGGTCGACAGGATGTGGATGGTGGTTGTCTTGCCCGCACCGTTGGGGCCGAGCAGCGCGAAGATCGAGCCCGGCGGCACGCTCAGGCTGACGCCGTCGAGTACCGTCTGCTGCCCGAAGGACTTGCGCAGCCCGACCACGTGGATCGCGGGTGGCAATTGCGTTATCGTCATGCTGCGAGCATGCGGTGGGCCGGCTTCAGCCCGGTTCTAGCCCGGTTTCAATCGACGGTACCCGATGAAACCGGGCCGTCATGGCCGCCCGTACCGGCTCGGAGACGATCTGGCCCGGGACCGTCTGGCCCCGGGCCATGCACCATCCACAGTAGACGCCTGGGCCCACCACGACCGCCGGCGACTCGTTGTCGCTCGCGCGACAACCCGCACAGTCTCCCAGACGCAACGGTACATTTCAATATCTTCGGCGGAGCGGGGGGGGGGGGGGG
>JAFMQQ010000260.1 GCA_017354595.1 Micromonosporaceae bacterium | reverse complement strand
GCACCGGCCGCAGCCGCCGGACCGCCACCGGCGCGCCCACCGCGACGATCAGCGGTACCGCGAGCCAGGCGGGCGCGCCGGCCCGGATCGCGGCGGGCGGCACGAACAGCACCAGATAGCCCGCCGCCGCCAGCCCGTCCAGCGCGACCAGCCGGCGCCTGCCCAGCCGCGAGCCCCGTTCCACCCGACCACGGTATCGGCGCCACTTCGCCGGCACCTCATACCGTGGTCCGACATACCGTGGTCCGACATACCCTGCTCCGACATACCCTGCTCCGATGTGCGGGCGCGCGGCCCGGTGCATCGTGGCCGCTGTGATCGAAGTCAGGCAGCTCACCAAGCGGTACCGGCACACCGTCGCCGTCGACCAGCTCACTTTCACCGTCAACCCCGGCCTGGTGACCGGTTTTCTCGGGCCGAACGGTGCCGGCAAAACCACCACCCTGCGGGTACTGCTCGGGCTCACCACCGCCTCCGCCGGGCAGGCACTGGTCGGCGGGCGGGCGTACGCGTCGATCCGGGCACCGTTGCGCGAGGTCGGCGCCGCGCTCGACGCCAACGCCGCGCACCCGGGCCGGTCGGCCGCCAACCACCTGCGCTGGCTCGCCCGTACCAACGGCATCGGAGCCGACCGGGTAGTGTCCACATTGGAGCTTGTCGGGCTGGCCGCAGTGGCGCACCGGCGGGTCGGTGGTTTCTCGCTCGGCATGCGGCAGCGGCTGGCGATCGCCGCCGCCCTGCTCGGCGACCCGGGCGTGCTCCTGTTCGACGAGCCGGTCAACGGGCTCGACGCGCAGGGGGTGCGGTGGATCCGCCAGCTGATGCGGTCGCTGGCCGCCGAGGGCCGGACGGTACTGGTCTCCAGCCACCTGATGAGCGAGATGGAGCTGACCGCCGACCGGCTGGTCGTCATCGGTCGCGGCCGGCTGGTCGCCGACACCACGGTCGGCGAGCTCATCGCGCGCGCCGGTACGAACTCGCTCGAGGAGGCGTACCTCCGGCTCACCGAGGACGCGACCGCACACCGGGCCGGTGGCGCGTGGTGACCCGACTCGTTGCCGCCGAATGGATCAAAATCCGTTCGGTCCGGTCGACCGGCTGGGCGCTGGCGCTGACCCTGGCACTCAGCGCCGGCCTCGGATACCTGATCGGCCGCAGCTTCCGGGCCACCTTCGCGACCATCTCCGCCGACCCGAGGCAGCATTTCGACCCGCTGTTCGCCACCTTCTACAGCCTCACCATCGGGCAGCTGGCACTCGTCGCGCTCGCGGTGCTTCTGGTCACCGGCGAATACACCACCGGTACGGTCGGCGCCAGTCTCGCCGCGGTCCCGAAGCGCGGCCTGTTCTACGCGAGCAAGGTGCTCACCGGTGCGCTGCTGGCCGGATCGGTCGCGGTGGTGACGGTACTGGCCACGTTCGCCACGGCGCAGGCGGGCCTCGGGCCGCACGGCACCTCACTGCGCGGTGCGGGCGTACCCGCCGCGGTCGCCGGTGCCTGCCTCTACCTGACCCTCATCTTCCTGTTCGCGACCGGGTTGGCGGGGCTGCTCCGCGGTCCGGTACCGGCCCTGGGCATCCTGATTCCGTTGCTGTTCCTCGGTTCCCAGGGACTCGGCAACGTACCGAAGCTCAAGGCGATCGCGCAGTACCTGCCGGACCAGGCGGGCATGGTGGTCATGCACATCGCCGGCCAGGGACCGGATCCGCGCTTCAGCCGACCGTACGGTCCGTGGACCGGGTTGGCCATCATGGCACTGTGGACAGTCGCCGCACTGGTCGCCGGGTACCTGAGGATGCGCCGCGATCCGTGAGAACAGGGCACCGGTGCTTTTGGGGTGGCGCGTGTTCCGTCCCGCGTGACGTCCGGCTCTGCTGGGCGGGTCTCGTCGCGCTGGTCCCGGGTCCGCTACTGTGGCGTGCCATGGGTGTGCTCGTTGATTACCTTGCCGCGTCGAGCGTGGAGCTGGAACGTCTGAAGCCTCATCTCTCGTCTGGGCCGGCCGGCATTGGCCTACCGTACGTCGACTGCAAGGGTTGGATCGGCCGGCTGGCCGGTCTCGTTGCGGAGCTGACCGGCCGGGATGACAGCGAGTTTGGCGACGATGTCCTGGTCTGGCCAGAGGATCGGGAAGCTGACGAGGCCGATGCGTGGCTGACCCGCGTGCCAACCGAGGTGACCCAAGCGTTGGCCGGAGTGAGCGACGAGCGGTTGGTCGAGTACGCCGAGGATGAGCTGCTGTACGAGTACGAGGTCGACCGCAATGCCCAGCTGCGGGATCTGGCAGGTTCGGCGGTCGAGATTGCCATCGGCCACCTCGAAACGCCCGCCGGTCCTCTCACCGCGGGCCAGCCAGTACCGGCGCAGACCCATTCGCGCCGGCTCTACCCGGAACGTTCCTGCCACCCGACACCGCCCGCCCCTTGTTGCCGGTCGAACACAGTACGCGATGACAACAGGCGTGGTCCAGAGTCACCGTCAACCGCGACCATCTCGGCAGGTGAGCACGCCGCCAAGGTACCCGTCTGGACTCCAGGTGGTACGACGATGTCGGTTCGGTCCGCCTGGCTCAGTTGGGCAGACTTACGACGACAAGGTCGGTGCTGTGGTCGGCGGCGGCGGCATCGAGGACCGCGGCGACATCCGGCCACCCGAGGCCGCCCAGACCGGCGCCGATCCGGGGTACGCCGACGCGGGGCAGCCCGCGTCGCTCCGCGTCCGTCAGCGCGGCTCGGATGCTGGTGTCGATCGCCTTGAGCGTGGCCGACGGGCGCGGTACCGGCTGGGTGGCAAGGTTGTAGACCACCACGTTGCCGCCCTGCCACACGAAGACGTCCCCGAGCGTGAACTCGCCACGTTGGCAACGCTGCCGATACTCGCGGTACATCTCCGGGAAGCGTTGCTTGAACTGTTTCGCGATGCCGGCGCCCATCGAGCCCGCGCAGTTGCAGCCATGGCCGAGCGCCGGCAGGCCAAGCTCGAACAGGTCACCGGTTACCGGGATCATCGCCATGGGTACAGTCTGCATGCCGGTACGACAACCGCGACGGGTGCCCATCGAGCTGTATGCACGCGACCCGCCGCCCCCCGGCGAGCGGTTACTTGATCGCTGCAAGCTGCTGCTGCATCAAGGCGATCTCGCCCGGGCGGTCGAAGCCGCGAGGCGGGTAGAAGAAGATGAGACGGCCAGGCGGCCATCCCGGGCGACCAGCAAGACGCGGTGGTTTCCCACAGCATCCCGCCCGGTCGTGTCGAAGCCTTCCCCGTGCGTGGCCGAGGGCACCGCGAACGACACCGCTATCCGAGGCGCCGTAGCGCTGTCTCGACAGCGACCTCGACCCGGGAAGCCATGCCGGCCACATCGACGGGACGGCGCCCTGCAACCTGACCACGGATCCACTTCGGCTGGCTATCGTCATGGTGCAGCAGGGCATACAGGTCCCACCACGGATTGAGAGTCACGCCGGCGGTCGACTCGTAGAGCGACCGCAGCTGCTCCGACCACTCGGGTGAGTAGAGCGCCGCCAGGTACCGCCGACAGTGCCCGACGTCAATCGCGCGCGATCCCCGATGGATGCCGTTCCAGTCGGTCAGTCCAGTGATCCTCCCGCGCGACCACAGCATGTTGACAGGCAGGAGATCGCCGTGCAGAAAGACGGCAGCGTCCTTGGGCGGCGGCGCCGCCATGACACCAAACGCCGCCTCCCACACAGCCGGCTTCTGTGCGCCGACCGGCACCTGAAACCCGTCGAGAGGAGCGATCCAGGAATCCGTCCAGGGTCTGAGCATCTTCGCGGGGAGATCGAGGGAATGCAGCAATACAGCAATCTCCGCGATCCTCGTCATCCACAACCGAGGTTCCGCCGGATTGAGGTGAACATGCCCCGGCAACCGCGTCATCAGCAACGATGGTGCACCCCCCGTCGAAGCACCAGCAACATCAGTAGCCAGGATGCTCGGAACCGGCAGCCCGCTTCCCGCCACCACACCGAGGTTGGCGATCTCCTTCTCCAAGCTCTCTTGCAGGCCAAGCCCGCCGGGGTACTGCCGCAGTACGACGAACGTTCGCGTTCCACGTCGCTCGACAGTCAGCCGATTCACGGCGGAGCAGACGCCACCGGTCAATCGGCGATAGCCAACCACGCGACTGCCCCGACCCATCGACGCCGCAACCCAGGCGAGAGTCTGCACGGAGGGCCGACGCTGCCTGAACCCGCCATCCCTCCAGTCGCCGTCGGTCACGAGCGCGAACCTATCCGTCAGGAGCCAGCGGCGATAGGCGTTTTCCAACCCGCCAGAGGCACTCGGCGCAGGTATTCAGAGCGGTTTGACGGCACGGGTGGAGAAGTATCCCGGCAGGTACCGCGCCGTCACGTCCCAGTGGTGCGGCCCCTCCATAAAGCCAGTCAGCACGAATCCCGCCGCGAGCTGGCCGCCGATCTGCTCGGTCATGGTGTGGCTGTACTCAAGCGGATGCTCCGGCCCGCACAGCCGTTCGCGCTCCTGCTCGTCGAGGTGGGTCAGGTCGGCGTACGGCAGTGCGTGCCGTACCACGAGCTCACCCCGATCCAGCGCATCCGCGTCGAAGATGTACACATCCGGGTTCACGAAACCGACCAGCAACCGGCCACCCGGACGGAGCACCCGGAAGCACTCCGGCCAGACCGGTGCGAGGTCCGGGCAGAAGAGGTTGGAGACCGGGTTGAAAATCAGGTCGAAGCTCGCGTCGGCAAAGGCGCTCAGGTCGCGCATATCACCGAGTACGGTCCGCAGCGCCAGGCCTTCGCGCTCCGCGACCAGCTCGTCCTGCCCGAGTTGGCCGGGTGAGTTGTCCAGTACCGTGACTCGCGCGCCGGCCGCCGCCAGCACCGGCGCCTGTTGCCCGCCACCGCTGGCCAGGCAGAGCACGTCTGTTCCGGCGAGCGGTTCGGGAAACCAATCCCGCGGTACGGGTACATAGCCGATCAGTACCACCGACCAGTCGCCTTGTCGGGCTCGGGCGACTACGTCAGGGGACACCGGTACGGTCCACTCGTTGCCCAGCTCGACCTGGCGGTCCCAGGCCGTTCGGTTGTGCGCCACCGGATCCAGCATGCGAGCGATGGTGCCAGGGGCAGCGGCGGTGCTTCAACGGACTTTCGATGTCTCGATTTGGTTGAGCGCCTCTGCGACACGCCGGGCGTGGTGGACAGCCGTGGGAGAATTCCTATGTGGACGGGGAGGATCGGGCGGTGTGGGGACTGTCCGATGTGGAGCTGATCGCCCGCAT
>JAFMQQ010000259.1 GCA_017354595.1 Micromonosporaceae bacterium | reverse complement strand
CAGCCTTGACCCCAGCGGGCCACCCGATCCTGCCCACCAGCAGGACGAAGGACACCAGAAAAACGAACAAACCTACCTCAATACCGCGGGTCAATTTGACAGGGCCGTTCCACATCAGCTGAATGGCGGGGGGTTGGTGGGGTGACGGTTCTGACACCGGGGGGTTAGCCGGTGTCAGCCGGGCGGTGGCGTGTTAGAAGACAATTGTGACCATGGGCGCGCACGACCGGGACTTTTCCGGCCGAAATCGGAACGCGCCCGTGTGGTGGCAGGAGGTCGCGATCGGCCTCGCCCTCTTCGGCGTGTACTCGCTGGTCGCCGGCGCCGATGGCCCGGCCCGGGTGGCCGCCGCCCGGGCGCACGGCCAGGCGATCTTCGACCTGGAGCGCTTGCTGCACCTGGACATCGAACCGGCGCTGAACATCTGGCTGGTCGGCCGCCCGGTGCTGCGTACGATCGCCAACTACGAGTACGCGTCCAGCTACCTGGTCGCCGCCCTCGCCCTGCTGGTCTGGGCGATCGTGCGCCGGCCGGCCCAGTACCGCCTGGTTCGCAACTCCTTCCTGCTGCTCAACGCCGTCGGGTTGGTCACCTTCGCGCTGTACCCGGTGATGCCGCCCCGGCTGCTGCCCGGTCTCGGGTTCGTCGACACGGTACGGATCGGGCACACCTGGGGCTCCTGGGGCTCGCCCATGGTCGAGCACGCCAATAAGCTCGCCGCCATGCCTTCGCTGCACATCGCCTGGGCCATGTGGGTCAGCCTGGTGCTGGCCCGGCTCACCTGGGCGCGCCGCCGCACCGGCCGGTCGGTGCAACTGGTCAGCGGCGCGCACGTACTGGTGACGGCGTTCGTGGTGATGGCGACCGCGAACCACTACCTGCTGGACGCGGTCGGTGGTGCCGTGCCGGCCTGGGCCTGCGTGGCGGTGGTCTGGCGGGGCCGGCCGCTGTGGCGGCGGTACCGGCGGGCCGGCCACCGGGTACCGGCGGCGGACGAGTTCTTCCTGCACGTCGAGGCGCCGGGAGCCGCCCAGCACGTGGGTGGCATCGCGATGGTGGACAACAGCGGCGGCCGGTTCAGCCGGGAGGCGCTGGCCGCGTCGGTACGGGCGCACCTCGATGAGCTGCCCCGGTTCACCCAGCGGCTGCAGGACCGGGGTCGGTGGCGCCGCCCGCGCTGGGTCCCGGATGAGGACCTGGACTGGGACTGGCACGTGCCGGCGTACGACCTGTCGCTGCCGGACGGTCGGCCGGGCGGCATGACCGCGCTGCACGAGCTGATCAGCGACCTAGCCGCCACCCCGCTGCCCCGCGACCGTCCAATGTGGAGGTGGATCGCGGTCACCGGGTTCCTGCCGGACCGGGCGGCCGGGGTGCTCGTGGTGCACCACGTGATATCCGACGGTATCGGTACCGTCGCCCAGGCCCTGACCATGCTGGAGCCGGTCGCGCCGGCGGTCGGCCCGGCGCCGGAGCAGGCGGGTACCCGGGTGGACTGGCTGCCCACGGTCACCCGGAAGCCGGGAGCGCTCCGGCGCGCCGCCGGTACCGTGGTGGGGCTCGCCCAGCTCGCCACGGATGGCACGCCGCCGCTGCGGCTGCCGGTGGGCGGGGCGGGGCGCCGGTACGCCACCCTCTGGCTGCCGCTGGCGGAGGTACGCGGCGTGGCCCGCCGGTACGGCGCCCGGGTCAGCGACGTGGTGCTCAGCGTGGTGGCGGGTGGGTTGCGCCGCAGCCTGGCCGGCCCGGATGGCGCCGCGGCCGGCGACGGTACGGGCGCCGGGCGGGACGGGCTGCTGCGGGTGGCGGTACCGCTGATGGCGCGGGAGCCGGGTGCGGCGGCCGAGGGGAACCTGACCGCCGCGGTCATGGTGGACCTGCCGCTTGGCCCGCTGCCGGAGCCGGAGCGGTTGGCCCAGGTGAGCCGGCGCACCGGGCGCCGGCTGCGAACCGGTACCCGGGTGCTCGCCTCCGCCTTCGTGATGCGGTCGGTGATGCGAGTGGTACCCCGGCCGGTACACGCCTGGTTCGCCCGTACCGTCTATGGCCGCCGCTTCTTCAACGGCGTGGTCTCCAACATGCCCGGCCCCCGTAGCCTGCTGCAGCTGACCGGCGCGCCGATGACCGGCGCGTACCCGATCCTGCCGCTGGCGCCCGGCACCGGGTTCACCGTCGGCGCACTGGGCTGGGATGACGGGCTGTGCCTCGGCATCTGCGTGGATCCCGCGACGTTGGCCGGGGCCGACGGACTGGCGGCCGAGGCGCTGGCCGACGCGGTACAGGCGGTCTTCAACGAACTGCGGCAGACGCCCGGCAGCCCGCCCCAGGACGGTACGCCCGAGGCGGTGGACGTCCGCTCACCCAGTGGGGTTGCCGCGCCGAGGCTGGGCTACCACCCCGACCAGCCCGGGCGCGCCGGTTGACTCGTGGGTGACCTCGCTGCCCCAGGCCAACGCAAGGCTCAACCGCGCCCTGGTCGCCGGGTCCTCCAGCGCCGGGCCGAACAGCTCATGCAGCTGGGTCATCCGGTACCGCACGGTCTGCGGGTGGATGTGCAGATCGGCGGCGATGGCCTGGCGATCGCCCATGTGCCGCAGCCAGGAGGCGAGTGTCTCGCACAGGCGTTCCCGTACCGCCGGCGCCAGCTGCCCGAGCGGGGCGAGGACCTGGCGGCGCAGCGCGTCCAGCAGCCGCCGGTCCCGGTGCACGATGATCGCGTCCAGGTGCTCCCCGGCGAAGACCGGGTCGTCGGTGAGGATCCCCGACCGGCGCAGCGCAGCGGCCACCTCGGCGATCCGTACGCTGAACGGCAGATCGACCAGGCCCACCGGGTACCCGACCACCGCCCCGGCGCCGCGCAGCCCGGTGACCAGCCGCTGCCGCCGGCCGGGCAGCACCGGGTCCGGCACGATCGCGCCGAGCAGCGCGCGCTGCCGCCGGATCAGCAGGCAGGAGCTGTCCAGCCGGCCGAGCATCGCCTGACCCACCGGGTTCTCCGGATCGACGAGGATCACTGCTGCCTGGCGTGGCAGCGGCCAGCCGGCCCGGGTCGCCGCGGCCTCGACCGTGGCCGTGTTCGCGCGGTCGGAGAGCAGCAGCTCGACCAGCTCGTCGCGCAGCCGTTCCCGGGTGACCGCGGCCTCGCTCTGCTCCAGTACGAAGCCGCGGGCCGAGGCGGAGGAGAGCTGGTCGATGAAGACGAAGACCGCCTCGGCGAGCGCGGCCAGCGCGTCCGGCGCCACTCCGGTGGCCAGTGCCGTGGTGGATACGTGGTGCCAGGCGACCCGGGCACCGACCTGGTACGCCGACAGCAGCGTGGTCAGGTCGCGCCCCTCCCGCCACTGGATGCGCCCGATCTCCTCGAAGAGCTCCACCTGCGCGCCCGGCTCCGGTACCGCGCCGCGCGGCGCATGCCCCGGGCCCGCGCCGAGGCCCTCCGCCGCGATGTCCACCAGCCAGCGCATGAAGGCCTCGGCGGCGACCTGCACCTCGTCCTGCTCGGCCTCCATGAAGGCCGAGTAGTCCGGCCACTCCTCGGCCAGCAGCCCCCGAACCTCGGCCAGCAACGCCGGCAACCGCTCCACCAGAGCCGGTACCAGCCGCTCCAAGCTGTTCGATCCGTCGCTGTTCGATCCGTCGCTGTTCGACGCGCCGCTGCTCGGCCCGCCGTGCATCAGGTCCCCTGCCGCCATCTCCGTCGCCCGCTCCCGCCCCACCGCTTCGCGAACCGTGCACTTGTTGGTCTACCGCATCCTGGTCTACCGCACCGGACAGAAGGAGAGGGTTACCCGGGTGTTCTGGCGCACATGATTTATACCTGCGTGATAACCCGGTGGCCTCAGAATTACTCGATTCAACGCAGATCTTCCGGCTGCCTCGTTGCAGCATCGAACCATGACCGGCCGTAGCGCCCGCCCCGAGCAGGGCGGGGAGAGCCCGGGGCGCGACCGCCTGGGTGCGCAGCGGCGCGCGGAGAACTTCCCGGTGGCGTTGCGGGTGCTGCCCGCCGGCCTGCGGCGCGACCTGGTCGCCCTCTACGAGGTGGCCCGGGTCATCGACGACCTTGGCGACGAGGCGGATGGAGACCGGCTGGCCCAGCTCGACGCCTTCGCGGCGGACCTGGCCACCATCTGGCAGGGCGGTACACCGCGGGAGCCGGTACTGCGCCGGCTGGCGCCCACTGTGCGGGCACACCATCTGGCCCAGGAGCCGTTCGACAACCTGATCGAAGCCAACCGGTGGGACCAGAAGATCACCTCGTACCAGACGTACCAGGATCTGCTGGCCTACTGCGCGCTCTCGGCCGAGCCGGTGGGCCGGATCGTGCTGGCCATCTTCCACGCCGCGGGTTCTGGCGGCGCGGGTTCTGGCGCCGTGGCTTCTGGCGCAGCGGGTGCCGAGGCGGTGACCCGGTCGGACCGGGTCTGCACCGCCCTGCAGATCATCGAGCACTGCCAGGACGTGGCCGAGGACCGGCGCGCCGGTCGGGTCTACCTGCCCCGCGAGGACATGCGGCGCTACGGCGTGACCGAGGCCGATCTCGACGCCCCGGCCGCGTCGCCGGGGCTACGCCGGCTGATCGAGTTCGAGGCGGACCGGGCCGGCGCCCTGCTCGCCGCGGGCGCCCCGCTGGTGCGGTCGCTGCATGGCTGGGCGAAGCTCGCCGTCGGCGGGTACGTCGCCGGTGGGCGCGCCGCGATCGACGGGCTGCGCCGGGTCGGCTGGGACGTGTTGTCGCGCCCGCCGGGGGTACGCCGGATCGACGTGCTGCGCCACCTGGCCCCACTGGTGTGGAGGTGACCGCCGTGAGCGAGCGGCAGCTCGACCACGCGTACGCCGAGTGCGCGGCGATCACCCGCGCGGCGGCGCGCAACTTCTTCTACGGCATCCGGCTGCTGCCACCGCAGAAGCGGGCGGTGCTCTGCGCGGTCTACGCGCTGGCCCGGCGGATCGATGACATCGGCGACGGCGACCTGCCCGCCGAACGGAAGCTGGTCGCGCTCGCCGAGGTGCAGGCGAGCCTGGCCGACCCGGAGCGTGGCGACGACCCGGTGCTGATCGCCGTCGCGGACGCGGCCCGGCGCTACCCGATCCCGCTCTCCGCCTTCGGCGAGCTGGTCGACGGGGTACGGATGGACGTGACCGGGCGCACCTACCAGACCTTCGAGGAGCTGGTGACGTACTGCCGGTGCGTGGCCGGTTCGGTCGGCCGGCTCTGCCTCGGCGTGTTCGGCAGCCGGCCCGACCCGCACGCGGCCCAGTACGCCGACG
>JAFMQQ010000990.1 GCA_017354595.1 Micromonosporaceae bacterium | reverse complement strand
CGAGTACGCCGAAGATCTCGTCCTCGCCGATGGCGAACGACAGGTCGTCGACGGCGACCGTCGAACCGTACGCTTTGTGCAGGTGTTCGACCTCGATCACCACTGCGGTCTCCCTCCCGAGATACTGGCGAGCTATTAGAGTGATATCACTCTGACATCAGTACCGCAACCCTTGGCGAGCGCCAAACTGGTCGCTCCGCCCCATCGCCTGCCGATCCACAGTGGACGGAGGCGTGGCTGCGCCGGCCGCGGTCGCCGGTGGAACTTCCACCCGGCCGGGGCCGGCGGGAAGGGTCACCGCGCCGGACGGAGCCCACCAGTCACCGGAGAGCTTGACTGCGGCAATACAGGTAGTAGCATCCATGCACTTCCATGGACCGGCCGTGCGCCCTGTCCGCTTGAGACCTGTCCGCTTGAGATCGAGGGTTCCCATGCAACAGCCGATGCCAGCACCGGATCGCACCGGACCGGGTACCGCGGCGAGGATCGGCACCCTCCGCCGGCCCGGCACATTGCTGCGCGGGCTGGCGCTGGCGGTGGTACTCACCGCGGCCGCTGTGGCGACCGCGGGGCCCGATGCGGCGGCGGCGACCAGCTTCACCTTCGACACCGGCTCGGGGCTGGTCTTCACCATCGACGGCGGTACCGGCGACATGACCTCGCTGCGGCACAACGGCGTGGAGCTGGCCGCCTCAGGTCAGGCCGCGGGCCAGTTCGAGTCGGGCTGGTCGTCGGCGACGGTGACCGCGCAGACCTTCGACAGCGGCAACTCCGAGCTGATCGCGGCGGCGAACCCCGGCATCGGGGTGACCCAGTACTACTTCGCCCGCAAGGGTGACAACACCATCTATATGGCGACCAACATCACCCAGGCCCTCAATCCCGGTGAGGCCCGGTTCATCAGCCGCCTGTCCAGTTCGCTGCTGCCCAACTCCCCGGTCGCGGCGGACACGGCCGGTGCCACGGTGGCCGTGGAAGGTACCGATGTCTTCGCGTACTCCAACGGCACCACCGTCTCCAAGTTCTACAGCTCGCAGCGGCTGATCGCGCAGCAGCCGTTCGGGGCCAGCGGCAACGGGCACGGGGTGTTCATCCTCGGCGGTACCCACGAGATGAGTTCGGGCGGGCCGTTCTTCCGCGACATCGAGGTGAACAACACCGGGTCGGTCACCAACATCACCCATTACATGTTCAGCGGCCACGCGCAGACCGAGGCGATGCGGATGGGGCTGCACGGCCCGTACGCGATGGCGGTCACCAACGGCGGCGCGCCGGCCGCGTCCAATATGGACTTCCTCTCGGCGTACATCCCCGGGCTGCTGTCGGTGGCGCAGCGGGGCACGGTCACCGGTACCGCCACCGGCTCCTGGAACGGCCTGCCGGTGACCGCGGCGCTGGCCGGACCCAACGGCGAGTACTGGGCTCCGGTCCAGAGTGGACAGTTCACCATCGCCCGCGTCCGGCCGGGTACCTACACCGCGACCCTGTACGCCGGCGAGCTGGCGGTCGGCAACAGCACCAGCGTCACGGTGTCGGGCGGCGGGACGAGCAGCACCGCTCTGTCCGGCAGCGTGCCCGCCGCCGGTACCCTGCTGCAGCTCGGTACCTGGGACGGGACGCCGCGCGGCTTCCTCAACGCCGACAGGATCGAGACCATGCACCCCTCCGACGTGCGGATGACGCCGTGGAA
>JAFMQQ010000989.1 GCA_017354595.1 Micromonosporaceae bacterium | reverse complement strand
ACGGGGGTACCGCGGCCGCGCGTGCGCTCGCCGTCGACCGCAGCTTGTCGATCGGCGTCAGCTGCGGCGCCGGCGGTACCGGAGCGACCCGGCCCTTCGCCGTGGAGGGCAGCTTGTCGATCGGGGTGAGGGTGGCCGGTGCCGGCTTGCCGGCCGGTGCGCTCGGCTCGGCCAGCCTGGCCGTCTGGTCCGTCTCCGGCAGCCTGGCCGTCTGGTCCGTCTCCGGCAGCTTGGCCGTCGCCTCGGTCCCGGCCTCCTCCGGTGCCACCCACGGCGACGAGGCCGGAGGCGGTGGCGACTGCTCCGGCGGCTGCGGTGACTTCTGCCTCTTCTTCACCCACCCCTCCCGTGGAGACCCGACAATCCTCGGTCACACTAGTCCGATCAGTCACGCCCCTACCAACATCGCGATCATGGGAGCGGCGATGGACTTCGACGTCACGGTCGAGATACCCAAGGGTCAGCGGAACAAATACGAGATGGACCACCGGACCGGCCGGATCCGGCTCGACCGCACCCTGTTCACCGCCACCCAGTATCCGGCCGACTACGGCTTCATCGAGGACACCCTCGGCCGGGACGGCGACCCGCTCGACGCGTTGGTGCTGGTACTCGAGCCGACCTTTCCCGGATGCCTCATCCTTTGCCGGGCGATCGGGATGTTCCGGATGATCGACGAGAAGGGCGGCGACGACAAGGTGCTGTGCGTGCCGGCCGAGGATCGGCGCCTGTCCCACCTGCGCGACGTGCAGGACGTGGCCGAGTTCGACCTGCTGGAGATCCAGCACTTCTTCGAGGTGTACAAGCTGCTGGAGCCGGGCAAGAGCGTCGAGGGTGCCGACTGGGTCGGTCGCGTTGCGGCGGAGGCGGAGATCGAAGCCTCCCGGCGGCGGTACCTCGCCACGGGGCACGGCGGGGTCAGCTGACCACGTCGCGTACCGCGCCGAAGAGCCCGACCGCCGCGCAGGCGGCCGGTACCACCGCCGCGACGCAGGCCGCGTCGACCAGGTCGGCGAGCCGGCCGGCGTACGGACCGGGCGGGCGGCGCCGGTACACCGAGCCGGCCACCACCAGCACCAGCGCCACCGCCACCAGTCCGGCCACCGCGGGCAGCCCGACCGACCGTCCACCGGCGATCAGGTTGCCGACCAGCACCAGGTAGCAGGCGGCGCCGGAGAGCAGCAGCGGCAGCCGCTGCCGTACGGTCGGGAAGAGCCGGGCGCGTAGCGCGAGCGCACCACCGGCGACGCCGACCAGCACCCGGCCGCCCACCCCGCCCGAGCCGACCAGCAGCACCGCTGCGCCGGCCACCGCGATGGCGATGCCGAAGAGGATCCCGGTCAGCATCTCGTCGGTGCGTACCACCGCCGCGTGTACCCGCGCCCGATCCGGCCGCGCCTGCGGCACGCTGGCCGGCGTGAGTACCGGCATCGGCAGCTTGCCCAGCCGGATGGCGAGCAGTGGCACCGCGGCGGTACCGGCGACCAGGCAGGCGACCACGATCGCGGCGGCACCGGCGG
Organism: Micromonosporaceae bacterium; assembly: GCA_017354595.1. GTDB lineage: Bacteria > Actinomycetota > Actinomycetes > Mycobacteriales > Micromonosporaceae > DATEJJ01. Next base: position 176 of record JAFMQQ010000989.1, on the reverse strand, counting down.
GCGGCAGGACAAAGGCGAGCAGCGCGCCGGTGGCACCGGCGAGCCCGGCGACGGTACCCCCGACGAAGACCCGCAGTGCGTGCCCTACCCCGACCCCGCCGAGTACCGCGGCCAGGGTGAGCGCCGCGCAGCCGACCAGCACGCGGGGCGGGGCGGAGGCCGCCGCCCTCGGCAGC
>JAFMQQ010000258.1 GCA_017354595.1 Micromonosporaceae bacterium | reverse complement strand
CACAAGGGCCAGCCCGGCGGCGACCTCATCGAGGGGACGACGGCGCTGTTCCTCACCACCGTGATGCGAGAGGGCGCCGACGGCTACGTTGCGGTCAACCACGACGCCGTGACGGGCCAGACCACGGAGTATCACGTCAACCCGCGCAAGCTGGTCCAGCACTTCATCAACTACACCCCGCCCAAGGCCGACCGGACCGAGCTCGCGATTGCGCCCTGAGCCGCCAGCCCCGTGAGTGGGCGCGGCCGCCACCGTCTGGGAGGATGGGGAGTGAATCCCACACACAGACGGAGGTAGGGCACAACCGTGGCCCAGTTCATCTACACGCTGGAGAAGGCGCGGCGCGCGCACGGCGACAAGCTTGTGCTGGACGACGTGACGCTGAACTTCCTGCCCGGCGCGAAGATCGGCGTGGTCGGCCCGAACGGCGCCGGCAAGTCCAGCCTGCTAAGGATCATGGCCGGCCTGGACCGGCCCAGCAATGGCGAGGCTCGGTTGATGCCCGGATACACCGTCGGCCTGCTGGCCCAGGAACCGCCGCTCAATGACGCCAAGACCGTGCTCGGCAACATCGAGGAGGCGGTCGCCGAGACCAAGGCGAAGCTGGAGCGGTTCAACAAGGTCGCCGAGCAGATGGCGACCGACTACTCCGACGAGCTGATGGTCGAGATGGGCCGGCTGCAGGAGGAGCTGGACCACGCAGACGCGTGGGACATCGACTCGAAGCTGGAGCTCGCGATGGACGCGCTGCGCTGCCCGCCGCCGGACGCCGACGTGACCCAGCTCTCCGGCGGCGAGCGGCGCCGGGTGGCGTTGTGCAAGCTGCTGCTGGAGCAGCCCGACCTGTTGCTGCTGGACGAGCCGACCAACCACCTGGACGCCGAGAGCGTGCAATGGCTGGAGCAACACCTGGCGAAGTACGCCGGCACCGTCGTCTCCATCACCCACGACCGCTATTTCCTGGACAACGTGGCCCAGTGGATCCTGGAACTGGACCGCGGCCGGGCGTACCCGTACGAGGGCAACTACTCCACCTACCTGCAGAAGAAGGCGGAGCGGCTGGCGGTCCAGGGGCGCAAGGACGCCAAGATGCAGAAGCGGCTGACCGATGAGCTGGACTGGGTACGGTCCAACCCCAAGGCCCGGCAGGCCAAGTCCAAGGCCCGGCTGCAGCGCTACGACGAGATGGCCCGCGAGGCGGAGAAGACCCGCAAGCTGGACTTCGAGGAGATCCAGATCCCGCCCGGCCCGCGGCTGGGCAACACCGTCATCGAAGCGGATCACCTGACCAAGGGCTTCGGTGACCGGGTACTCATCCGGGACCTGTCGTTCTCGTTGCCCCGCAACGGGATCGTCGGCATCATCGGTCCCAACGGGGTGGGCAAGACCACGCTGTTCAATACGATCGTCGGCTTCGAAAAGCCGGACTCGGGTACGGTCAGGGTCGGCGAGACGGTACGACTGTCCTATGTGGACCAGTCCCGATCGGGGCTGGATCCGACAAAGACCGTCTGGGAAGTGGTCTCGGACGGGCTCGACTACCTGATGGTCGGCAAGGTGGAGATGCCGTCCCGGGCGTACGTGGCCGCCTTCGGGTTCAAGGGGCCGGACCAGCAGAAGCCGACCGGGGTACTCTCCGGCGGCGAGCGCAACCGGCTCAACCTCGCGCTGACTCTGAAGATCGGCGGCAATGTCATCCTGCTCGACGAGCCGACCAACGACCTCGACGTGGAGACCTTGTCCAGCCTGGAGAACGCGCTGCTGGACTTCCCCGGCTGCGCGGTGGTCATCTCGCACGACCGGATGTTCCTGGACCGGATCGCCACGCACATCCTCGCCTGGGAGGGTGAGGATGACGACCCGGCCTGCTGGTTCTGGTTCGAGGGCAACTACGAGGCGTACGAGAAGAACAAGGTGGACCGGCTCGGCGCCGAGGCGGCCCGGCCGCACCGGGTCACCTACCGCAAGCTCACCCGCGATTAGCCGGGCGCCGTGGTGGGCCTTAGCGAGGCCGGAGTAGCCGATGCCGGGCCGTTCCTGGCCCGCCTGGTACGCCTGAACCCGGGCGCCCTGGTGCGGCTCCGCCACCTGGACCCGGACACCCTGGCGCTGTGGGCGCGGCTGCCCTGGGAGGTGCTGGTCACCCGCCGGGTCGTGGGCACCATGCAATCGGGCGGGATGCAGTCCGGCAGCGTGGAGACCGACCGCACGGTCGCCGCCGCCGATCTGCTCGCCCGGCTCGCCGACCCGCTGGAGGCGATCGAGGGCCGGGATGCCCAATGGCGTTGGCCGCTGCCGCCGTCGGCCGGCAGCGTCGTCGAGACGGTACCGGCCGAGGTGATCCGGCGGGTCGGCCGGGCCGCCGCCAGCACCGTGGCGGAGGTCGGCGGGTCGGGTCTGGCGGGTCGGCCGGTCGGCCAGCGGATGGTGCGCGACGCGCTACTGGCGCACGTACCGATCGTTGCGGAATCCGGCGGTACAAGGGTCGAAGTGTCACAGCGCCTGGTGCAGGCGGTGCTCCGGATGGGCTTCCTCGGAGCGGGTGACGATCCGGTCACGGTCCGGTTGGCGGAGCCTTGGATCGGGCTGGCGGCCGGGTACGGTAGCGCGTGGCAGCAGCGCGGGGGCGGACTTGTGCTGCGTCCAACGCGCTGAGTGCAGCTGATGCTACCCGAACGGCTGATGGTCTGGTGGCCCATCGGTTTAGTGCGTACGATTCGGTGTCGCCAAGGGTTGTACATCCGGTTAGGTCCGGAAGCTGGCGTGTTCGGCGTGTGCACTCCTCGGCACCCCGGAGACCTGGAGCAAGGAGTACGAGCGATGGCGTGGTGGCCGAAGCGCGGGGGACAGACCAAAGAGAGGGATCCGGGTGCCGGTCGCACCGACGTACGGGTCCGGATGGGGCTCCCCACGCAACGCCAACCGGAAGCACCCGAGATCCTGATCGAACAGGTCGACATGAAGCGCCTGGGCGCGGCGCTCGACCGGTTGGAGATCCGGTACCTGACCGATGGCGACGGCAGTCTGCTCGCGATGTGGGAGCGGCACGCCGTGCTCTTCACCCTTGAGGGCCCGGACGACGAGATCCTGGTGATCCGTGCCCGGCCGCACGGCACGGTGCCGCCGGACTGGGCCGACCGGGCCTACCGGGTGGTCAACGAGTGGAACCACACCCGGCGGTTCTGCAAGGCGTACATCGGCGACCCGACCGAGCGCGGCCAACTGCCGATCTACGCGGAGATGCAGGTTCCGCTCATCTCCGGAGTGCACGATGCGCTACTGGTCGAGCTCATCGACTGCGCCGCTGCGGTCGCGGTGGCCTTCGTCGACTGGCTGCACGACGAGGGTGGGCTGCTCTAGGTCGGTGCGGGTGTAGCGGCACCGGGCCATCACGGCTCGGGCTCCTCCTGCAATGTGTTGACCATGAACATGGCGGCCCGTTCCAGATAGTCCCAGAGGGTCGTGGCCTGGTCGGGTGCCAGGTCCAGTTGATCGACGGCCGTCCGCATCCGGCGCAACCACGCGTCCCGTTGGCGGGGTCCGACGGTGAACGGGGCGTGCCTCATCCGCAGCCGGGGATGCCCGCGTAGCTGGGAGTAGGTCGTGGGCCCGCCCCAGTACTGGATCAGGAACAGCCGCAGCCGCTCGGCGGCCGGGCCCAGGTCCTCGTCCGGATAGAGCGGCCGGAGCACCGGGTCCTCCGCGACGCCGGCGTAGAACGCGTCGACCAGCTTGCGGAAGGTCGGCTCGCCACCGACCGCTTGATAGAAGTTCTCGGAGCTCGCCACCGGTCCAGTGTGGCAGTCAGGCCTCGGCCGTCTGCGCCCGGCGGGGCTTGGGTATCTCGTCGGTCGGTTCGTCCGTCGATACCGCGTTCGCCGCCTGCGCCGCCTCGATGGCCTCGGTGAACCGCTCCGAAGGCGGCCAGGTCACGCTGACCGCGAGCATCAGCACGACCCCCGCCAGGCTCCACACGCCAACCACGCTGGGCAGGTAGAAGTTGTCGGCGAGTTCGCCAGTGACCGCGACTCCGATGCCCTGCAGTACCAGCACACCGCTCTGCATCACGCCAAAGGCCCGAGCCCGGTACGCGTCCGGCAACGCCTGTACGAACAGGTGGTTGGCGGTCGGCATCAGGCCGGCCGCCGCGAATCCGGCGAGTACACACATGCCGCAGATGACGATCGCGGACGGATCGAACAACGCCGGTACCAGCACCAGCGGGGCGACCACGCCGAGTGGCCGGACCAGTCGCCGGCGGCTGGCCGGCGATACCAGCCGGCCGATCACCAACCCGCCGACGATGAACCCGGCCGGGTACCCCACCATGATCAGCCCCTGGGCCATGCCGCGCTGGCCGTTATCTCCGGTGACCACCGCTGCCCAGGCCGCGGCGAGGCCCTCGGGCACGGTAGTGAACAGCATGAGCGCGAAGACCAGCACCGCGATGGAGCGCAGTACGCCGGTCCGGAACACCACGCCGAAGCCGCCGGCCGCCTCGCGTAGCAGGTGGGTGCGGCGCTCCGGGGCCAGCCCCGGCCGGTGGCTGGCCACCGTGGACCGCAGCACCAGGGCCGAGGCCAGGAACGTGGCCGAGTCGATCAGCAGCGCCAGCTGCGGGTGGGCCGTGCCGAGGCCGGCGCCGCCGAAGTACCCGACGAGCTGGGCCGCCTGCATGGTGACGTTCTGGATGGTCAGCGCCACCACGTACCGGTCGCCTTGCAGGATGCGGGGCATCAGGGCGGACCGGGCGGCATCGAACGGCGGGCTGCCCAGGGCGGTGCAGAACAGCAACGTGAAGATCGCGGCGGTCGGCAGGTGGGGTATGGCCACCAGCGCGATGAGTACCGCCCGGGCCAGGTCGGCGGAGACCATCACCCTGCGGTGCGGGTACCGCTCGGCCAGTGCGGCGAGCACCGGACCCCCGACCACCCAGGGCAGGTACCCGACGGCGAACGCCGCAGCGGAGAACGCCACCGAGTGGGTCTGGTTGTAGACCATGGCGGTGACGGCCGCCTTGGCCAGATAGTCACCAAGCCATGACAGGAGACCGGCGCTGTAGACCCCACGGAACTCCCCGCCGGCGAAGACCTCGCGGAAAGTCGCAGAGCGCTCGCGGTCGGTCGTCTTGTCAGACACCGGCGGGCCCTTCGGTCGGTACGGGTACATCGAGGACAGCGGGCACACCCGCGAACCCATGCCCATTACTGGGCCTTCTGCCGGATTCTGCCCGATCGCCTGAGCTTCCGCTAGGGCGAACGGGTGGTATCGAGGGTGGCCAAC
>JAFMQQ010000257.1 GCA_017354595.1 Micromonosporaceae bacterium | reverse complement strand
CAGGCGGCGCGTTCGGTCACGCTCCACAGCTACAGCCAGGTGTTGCACCTGCCGCTCGCGGTGACCGCGTTCCGCAACTCGGTGCTGCTCGGCCTCGGCGCCGCCACCGGCGTGATGTTCCTGACCGCGGTGGTGGCGTGGCTGATCGTACGGACCAGGATTCCGGGTCGCCGCGGTCTCGACGTGCTCGCCTCGACCCCGCTGGTCATCCCCGGCCTGGTGATGGGCCTGGGACTGCTCTTCGTCTACCTGCGCTCGCCGCTGCCCATCTACGGCACCCTGTGGATCCTGCTGATCTCCTACGCCACCCGGTACCTGCCGTACGGGATGCGTTATGCGGTGACCGCGATGGCGCAGATGAACAGCGAGCTGGAGGAGTCGGCGATGATCAGCGGCGCGAACTGGTGGCAGAGCTTCCGGCGCGTCGTCGTGCCGCTGATGAGCTCGGGCATCCTCGCCGGCTGGGTCTACATCCTGGTCGTCTCCTTCCGCGAGTTGTCCAGCACGATCCTGCTGTACAGCCCGGGCAAGGAAGTCCTGTCGGTGCTGCTGTGGGAGCAGTTCAACGACGGCAACTTCACCGTCGTCGCGGCCCTCGGTGTTCTGATGGTGGCCACGCTCATGCTGCTCGTCGGTATCGCGTACCGGGTCGGTCTGCGCTTCGGCGCCGGTACCCAGTCCTGACTGGAGGGTTCACAGTCATGCTTCTCGTCGATGGATTGGTGAAGACGTACGACAACGTCGGCCGGCGGCGGGCGGCGGGCGTACCGGCCCGTGTGATGGCGGTGGACGGGGTGAGCTTCGACGTGCAGGACGGGGAGCTGTTCACCCTGCTCGGCCCGTCCGGCTGCGGCAAGACCACGACGCTGCGGTGCATCGCGGGGCTGGAACGGCCAGACGGCGGGCACATCGAACTCGGTGAGCGGGTGCTGTACGACGCCGGCAAGAAGATCAACACGCCGGCCAACCGGCGCCGGCTCGGAATGGTGTTCCAGTCCTACGCGATCTGGCCACACATGTCGGTCTTCGACAACGCGGCCTTCCCGATCACCGTACTGCCACGGGGCCGCCGCCCCGGGCGCGGTGAGGTGCGGGAGAAGGTGATGCGGGTGCTCGAGGTGACCGACCTCGCGCCGCTGGCGCACCGCCCGGCGACCATGCTCTCCGGCGGGCAGCAGCAGCGGCTCGCGCTGGCCCGGGCACTGGTCGGCGAGCCGGACCTGATGCTGCTGGACGAACCACTCTCCAATCTGGACGCCAAGCTGCGCGAGGCGATGCGCTTCGAGCTGAAGCGGCTGCAGCGCGAGCTCGGGCAGACCGCCATCTACGTCACGCACGACCAGGGCGAGGCGCTCGCCATGTCCAGCCGGATCGCGGTACTCAGCGAAGGCCGGATCGTACAGGTGGGCAAGCCGCGGGAGATCTACGAGCGGCCGGCGAGCGAGTTCGTGGCGACCTTCGTCGGCGTGACGAACCTGTTGCGTGGCACGGTCGCCGCGGTGGAACCGGATGGCTCCTGCCGTGTCGATACCTCCGAGCTGAGCGCCTGGGGGATGATGACCGGGGCGGCGCTGAGGATCGGCGACGAGGCGATGGTGTCGGTACGGCCGGAATCTGTCCACATTGAACGGTGGACACAGGACACTCGCGAGGCCGGATCGTCCGGCGGGCGCAACCGGTTCACCGGCGAGGTGAGCACCAGGGCGTTTCTAGGCGACTCGGTCGACCACATGATCACCGTCGGCAAGGAGGAGTTCCGCAACCGGTCCAACCCGGTGCAATCGATCCCCCCGGGTACCCGGGTGACGCTCACCGTCGACCCCGAGCGGGTCGCGGTCGTACCGCCGGGCGACCGTCCACAACCGGATAGCCTGCCAACGCAGGCGGAGAGGGCGATCGCTGCGGCGCCCCTGGGCGCCGCCTGATGCGGCTGCTGGACAACGCCGACGTACAGTCCGTCCTTGACATGCGCGGGACGATCGCGGCGCTGCGCCGCGGCTACGACGACCTGCGGCGGGGCGAGGCGACGTATGTGCCACGCATCGACATGTTCGCCCCGACCGGCCGGCCACACGACTACTACCAGTGGGGCAGCATGGCCGGGGTGAGTACGGCCTACGGCGTCGCCGCCGTACGCATCAAGTCGGACGTGGTCAGCTGGGAGGGCGGTACCACCGAGAAGTACTGCGTCCAGCCCGGCCGGTACTGCGGGCTCATCCTGTGTTTCCGGGTCTCCGATGGCGCACCGCTCGCCCTGTTGCAGGACGGCTACCTGCAGCACATGCGGGTCGGCGCGGCGGCCGGCATCGGTACCGACGCGCTGGCCCGTACCGACGCCGGCATCCTCGGTGTGCTCGGGTCGGGCGGCATGGCCTGGACCTACGTCGAAGCCATCGCGCAGGTACGGCGGCTGACCGAGGTGCGGGTCTTCAGCCCGACCCCGCAGCACCGCACCGCGTTCGCCGGTCGGGTGCGCTCCGAGCTCGGCATCGAGGCGGTGGCGGTACCCGAGGCGGAGCAGGCCGTCCGGGGTACCGGCATCGTCGCCACCGCCACCGACTCCATGGGCCCGACCTTCGACCCGGCCTGGCTCGATCCCGGTACCCACGTCGTCTGCGTGACCCGCCGGGAGCTCGGCGACGCGCTGCTCGACCGCGCCGATGTGGTGCTGCAACTGGGCGTCCATACGGTGCCCTACGGCACGGAGGTCCCGATGATGGAGTGGGCGGCCGGCGCGATCGCCTCCTACGTCTCGGGCAGCCCGGAGGACCGGCGGCGCATCCCGCCGGGGCGGGCGCCCGAACGCGGTGCCTGGCCCACGTTGCTGGACCTGGAGACCGGGCGGGTTCCCGGTCGGCGCAGTGACACCGACGTGACCGTCTTCGTCGCGACCGGCACCCAGGGGCTGCAGTTCGCGGCGGTCGCCGGGCACGTGCTGGAGCTGGCCGAGCAGAAGGAACTCGGCCGGCGGTTGCCGGCCGAGTGGTTCCTCCAGGACATCAGAGACTAGCCAGTCACTTCAGTTTCGGCGCGGTACTGATCAGCTTGTCGTACTCGTCCGACCACTTCTTCTGGTTGGCTTCGTAGCCGTCGGTGTCGTACGGCACGACGTTCAGGCCCTCGGTCGTCGTGTCGCCGGCGACCTTCGTGGCGGGGGTCAGGCCCTGCGCGACAAACACCGCCTGGCCGTCGCCGAGCATCCAGTCCTCCAACAGCCACGCGGCGGCCGGGTGCTTGGCTGCGGCCACCACACCGACGCCGTTGGGCCGGGCGAATGCGGGGACCGGGTTCTTACCGCTCGCTCCCACGTCTTTGACCGGCGCGCCCTTCTTGGCGACCACTGTGTACTCGTAGCTGTAGTTGTCGGCGTTGATCGCGGTCTGCCCGGCGGCCAACAGCTCCGCCATCGTGATGTGGCCGTTGACGACCTTGGCGTTGCCCACGATCTTCTGCCACAGGTCGGCGATCTCGGCGTCGCTCTTGCCGTGGTCCTTCCACCACTTGGTGACATTCTCGTACCAGTCGCTGTCGGTCTGCTCGATCGTGAGCTTGCCCTTGTACTTGGGGTCGGCCAGGTCCTCCCACGCCGTCGGCAGGTCCTGCTCGGGTACGAGCTTGGTGTTCCAGCCGACTTCGAGGATGTTCAGGCGGGAGGCGATCCAGCCGTTGTAGTGGTAGGTGGCATCGATCTTCTTCCCGGCTGGTCCGTCGTACGCTCCGAAGATCTTCTTGTTCCCCAGCGCATCCAACTCGGCGAAGTTGGTCTCCACGACGTCCGCGGCGAGCTTGTTCGCCGATGCCTCCTGCAGTGTGCGTTGCAGGACATCCTCGGAGTGCCCACGGTAGGTCGTCACCTTGATGCCGGTCTGCTTGGTGAACTCCGCGGTCACCGCGTCGGCGATATCGGCGTTCATCGACGTGTACATCGACACCGTGCCGCCCTCCGCCTTAGCCTCCTTGATTGCCTCGGCTCGCACCTGATTTTCGGGCATGGCGTTCAGCTTCTGGTAGGTCGAGTCGGCCGCCCCGCCAGCGGCGCCGGCCGCGGCGGGAGCATCCTGCGTCGGGCTGCCGCCGCAGGCCGCCAGTGCCATGCCGACCGTGGCCAACGCCGCCAGGCCGGCGGCCATAGTTGGTTTCCTCATCGGTCTCGCCTCCTCTAGGTCCTGCCTAGGTCTGTGCGGCGCACCTTCTCGCGCCGGTCATCCTGATCCGGCGCGGTCCGCACCTGGACAACGGCGACCGCACCCTGCGTCGCGTCGGCGGTCGCGGCCGCCAGTACCGCCGGCAGCTTCTCGGGGTCGTCGATCGGGCCGTGCGACGTGCACCCGTACGCCGCCGCGAGCCCAGCGATATCCACCGCTGGATCGCCGATCCGCATGCCGATCCACGAGTTCTCCGCCGGCCGGCCGCGGTCCAGCGCGACGCCGGCCTGGTGCGGCTCGTCGTTGTAGAACGAGCCGTTGTCGTTGACCACAACGAGCATCGGGACCCGGTAGTGCACGGCCGTCCACAGTGCACCGGAGGCCATCAGCAGATCCCCATCGCCGACAATCGCGACGCCGAGCTGGTCGCGGTCGCGGGCGGCGAGCGCGCCGCCCACCATGGCGCCGGGCCCGTAGCCGACCCCGCCGCCGCCCGAGTGGCCGAGGTACTCGCCCGCGCCACCGAACTCCCATACGCCGATCGGCCAGCTCCGTGTGTTCCGCAGCGTCAGCAGCCGGTCGATGCCGCGTACCGCGGCCCACACCTCCGCCACCAGCCGGCCCGGCGAGATCGGCGTATCCGACCAGTGCGCGCGCAGCCGTGCTCCGGCCCGCTCGTGGACCGCCACCCGGCGCGCCCGTGCTTCATCCGCCGACCGCTGTACCGCGTCGCGCGGGCGGCGGCCATCGAGGGCGTCGATGAGCGCCGCAAGCCCGGCCAGCGGGTCGGCCAACAGCTGCACGGAGCGGCGGAGCGGGGCGGTGAACGCGTTCGACCACGACCGCGCCGCGAGCTCGCCCGTTGACAGGTCGATGATCGCCGGCAGCGGTGCGTTGCCGGATCGGGCATGCCCGCCGGACCCGCTGCGGTTGCCGCGTCCGCGGTCGGCCAACAGGCCGGGCAGGTCCACCACGTCCACACCGAGGACCACGTCGGCGTCGCGGAGCAGCCGGGCGTCGCCGGTGCAGTTCGCCGGGTGCGCGGTGGGGAACGCGACGAGGTTCTTGTCGTCGAGGTACGCCGCGCCGATCGTCTCGACCAGCTGGCGCAGCAACGGCGTGGCGGCCGGGTCTAGCC
>JAFMQQ010000256.1 GCA_017354595.1 Micromonosporaceae bacterium | reverse complement strand
TTCGATCTGGTGCACCGGGTCCTGCTCGATGCCGGGCATCGGGTGATCTACGTGCAGAACGTCACCGACATCGACGACCCGTTGCTGGAGCGCGCCGCCCGGGACCACGAGGACTGGGTGGTGCTGGGCATGCGGGAGACCGCGCTGTTCCGCGAGGACATGGAGGCGCTGCGGGTCCTGCCACCGAGCTACTTCGTCGGTGCGGTCGAGTCGATACCGTCCATTGTGGAGCGTGTAGTGCAGCTGGTGGACGCCGGCGCCGGCTACCGGTTGGACGATGGTACCGGCGACGTCTACTTCGAGGTCGCCGCCGACGACCGGTTCGGGTACGAGTCGAACCTGTCCCAGGAGCAGATGCTGGCCTTCTCCGCCGAGCGGGGCGGCGATCCGCAGCGTCCGGGCAAGCACGACCCGCTCGATCCGCTGTTGTGGCGCGGCGCCCGCGAGGGCGAGCCGTCCTGGGATGGTGGGCCGCTAGGCCCGGGCCGCCCCGGCTGGCACATCGAGTGCGCCGCGATCGCCCTTGACCTGCTCGGCCCCCGCCTGGACGTCCAGGGTGGCGGCAACGACCTGCTCTTCCCGCACCACGAGATGTCCGCCGCGCACGCCGAGACGCTCACCGGTGTGGCTCCCTTCGCCAGCCACTACGTGCACGCCGGGATGATCGGGTGGGACGGCGAGAAGATGAGCAAGAGCAAGGGAAATCTGGTCTTCGTCTCCCGGCTGCGGGCCGATCACGTGGACCCGATGGCGGTGCGGCTGGGCCTGCTCGCCGACCACTACCGGGTCGACCGGCAATGGACCGACGACGTACTCAAGACGGCCACCCAGCGGCTGGCCCGGTGGCGCGAGGCCGCGGCGGCGCCGGCCGGGCCGTCCGGGACCCAGCTGCTCGGCGCGGTACGGGAGCGGCTCGCAGCCGACCTGGACACCCCGGGCGCGCTGCTGGTGCTGGATGCCTGGGCGGATGCGGCGCTGGCCACCGACGGCGAGGACGCCGCCGCGCCGGCCCTCTTCGCGTCCATTGTGGACAACCTACTTGGGGTACGCCTCTGAGGTTGCCGGCCCGGCGCGGTCGGCCGGCAACCAGACGCGCAGGTAGCCGACCCTCGTCTCGTGCATGCCGTGGTTCGCGGCGGCTCGTTGCAGGATCCGTTCGACGGTTGGGTTGCGCAGCGTCTCCGCCGGGTCCATGACGACCGCCGCGACCGCCCCGTAATCGAAGATGTGCAGTGTCCGGGCGGGCATCGTCCGATCCGGCTTGATGTATATCAAGGTGGCGTCCGGCATGTAGTAGCCGATGGCCTGCACCGAGGCGAACGCCACCACGATCGGCGCCGGGCCGCGGACCACGGTGGGCAGCAGGGCGTAGTTCGCCGGCCGCAGCACCGCCAGCCGCCCCTGCCACGCCACACCGGCGGCGACCAGGATCGCCAGCAGTACGACCGCGAGCGACCGGGCAGCCACGGCGGCCCAGCCGGCGGGCGTACGCCAGCCGGACCGGCCGGCTCCGGCCAGCGCCACCAACCCCACCGCCGCGACGGTGAGCTCCTGCGGAAGCCAGTCGTAGGCGTACTGGGGCAGCACAACGCCATCCAGTCCGAGCACCATGGCACAGAGTGCGCCGGCCACCGAGACGTACACCACCGCCAGGTTGCGCCGCAGCACCACGGCCGCCACGCAGGCGAGCGGCATCGCGATGCTGACCCACGGCCCGTTGTCGACCCACTGGTAGGCGAGCACCGTCCACCATGGCGCGTGGTGGTACACGTGCCCCTGTACGTAGATCAGGTGACCGGCGTCGGCATGCTGAGTCTGGTAGTGGACCATGTATCGAAGTGCTGCTATCGCACCGTGCAGCCCGAAGGGCAGGTAGGTGGCGAGGAATGTGGCCGCGGCGGTGCCGGCGAGCGCGGCGCCCTGCCCGAGGCGCGCCCGAGGGGAGCGCGCCCCCGGAGACGATGCCCCCGGAGAGGATGCCGCCGGAGTGGATCCCCCGGCCTCGTCCTGGCCGGTCCGGCGTTGCAGGCGCAGCAGCCCGGCGCCGACGATGACCGGCAGCGTCGCCACGCCGGGCACCTTCGCCGCCGCGGCGAGCCCGACCAGGACACCGGTGCAGATGGCGATCCGCCAGCCACCGGAGCGGACCCAGCGCCAGCCGGCGTAGAGCGCGGCCATCGCCAGCGCGGCCATGACGCCGTCCAGCATGCCGAACCGGTCCAGCCGGGGCTGTGCTACCTCGGCGGTCAGGCCGTACGGCAGCGGCAGCAGCCACCAGAGCGCGCCGGCGATGATGGCCGCCCAGAAACCGGCGATCTCCCGGGCCAGCAGCATCATGAAGACGCCGGTCAGCACGCCGAAGCCGGCCGCGATCAGCCGCGAGCTCGGGTTGCCCTGGCCGAACACCAGCTGCGCGATCCCGAACAGGTACTTGGCCAGCGGTGGGTGCTCCTGGTTGCGGGTGAAGATGCCATGCACGTACTGCCAGCCCGCGAAGGTGTAGTCCCACTCATCGTCTGGCGGGACAGCCACGCCCAACCGCCAGAAATGCGACCAGACGAGGCCGGCCAGGACGACCGCGACGGCGCCGGCCCTGACCGGCGTGGTGCGCTCGGGCAGCCCGCCCGGTAACCAGCCGACGCGGGCGTTCCGGCGGGCCTCAGCCGGCCGGCCTGGGCCCGCGGGGGCGACCGGAGCCGGAACGGGAAGAGCCATGGACGTACTGTGCCTTACCGGCTCAACCATCCGCGACCCCGGACCCGGCTTCACGGGCCGGCGGGATCCGGTACTCCTCGGTGAGTGCGGTGACCGGGCCCGGCCAGGTCGCCACGGCCACCTCGATCGGCCGGTACTGCTGGTCGTAGGCCACGTGCAGCAGGTGCAGCACCGGTGTGTCCGGCCGGACCTGCAGCACCGCCGCCTCCTCCCGGCTGGCCAGCCGGGCCGTCACCTGGTCGGTCGCCGAGTGGTACCGGCGCCCGGTGACCTCCTCCACCTCCTGGTACAGCGGGCGGCCGAAGGCCTCGGGCCGCTCCAGGCCGGTACCGGCGGCGTCGGCGGGACGCAGCCACGAGGCGCCCACCTCGACCGGGGAGTCCCGGCCCTGGGCGTCCCGGCCGTGCGCGTCCTGGGTGCGCACCAGGTGCCGGCGTACCACCAGTTCGGTGCCCTCGGCCACCCCGAAGGCGTCGGCGACCTCGGCCGGTGCCGGCTCGCGGCCGGCGGACAGCAGCACCTGGCGGTACCGGCCGGCCAGGTCGGCGTGGTACCCGCGATGCGGACCGTACCGGCCACGGGCCAGCCGGTTGAGCCGCCGGCGGGTACCGCGGACGAAGGTGCCGGTACCCGGCTTGGTGATCAGCACGCCCTCGATCCGCAGCTGGTCGATGGTGCGCTGGACGGTCTGCTTCGCCACGCCGTACGTCTCGGCGATGGTGGGTATCGATGGCAACCGGTCGCCCGGGGCCCAGTCGCCGCGCCGGATCCGGGCGCGTAGCTGTGCCGCGATCTGCCGGTGCGGGTGCTCGGCGTCTCCCGGGTTGGTCATACCCGGACCCTAGCCTCCTAGGACGCTTCCGGTGCGGCGACGCGCCGGTACCGGCATCCGATCGGGCGCCGCGCCAACGCGGCGCGAGGCGGTTACCAGGCTCCGGCGGTCGGGCCGGAGGAGCCGCCCCTGCGGCGCAGGTACCGCTCGAACTCCTGCGCGATCTCGTCGCCGGACAGCGGCTGGAGTCCCTCGTCGCCGACCCGCTCCTCCAGTTCCCGCACGTACTCGCCGAGCTCGGCGTCCTGGTCGGCGGCGGTACGCAGCCGCTGTTCCCACTCGGCCGACTCCTCGGCCAGATTCATCATCGGTACCGGCAGGTCGAGTACCTCCTCGACCCGGTGCAGCAGCCCCAGTGTCGCCTTCGGGCAGGGCGGGTTGTTCGCGTAGTGCGGCACGTGCACCCAGAACGACAGCGTGTCCAGCTCTGCCCGGCTGCACGCCTCGTGCAGCACCCCGACGATGCCGGTCGGCCCGTCGTACCGGGTCGGCGCGAGGTTGTACCGCATCGCCGCGTCCCGGCTCACCGCGCTGCCGCTGATCGGCAGCGGGCGGGTGTAGGGCACATCGGCGAGCAGCGCGCCGAGCAGCACCACCCGGTTCACCTCAAGGCTGTGGCACGCCTCCAGGATCTCGCCGCAGAACGTCCGCCAGCGCATGCTCGGCTCGATGCCCCGGATGAGCACGACATCGCGCTCGACATCCGGCGGACTCGCCACCGAGAAGCGCGTGGTCGGCCACTCGATACTGCGGGTCTCCCCTTCGGCGAGCGAGACGATCGGCCGGTTGACCTGGAAGTCGTAGAACTCCTCCGGGTCGAGCGAGGTGATGGTGCGGGCCTTCCACACCTGCTCCAGGTGTTCGACGGCGGCGGTTGAGGCGTCCGCTGCGTCATTCCACCCCTCGAAGGCAGCGATCGCCACCGGATCGCGCAGCACCGGCAAGCCGTCGAACTCCGTCACGTACCCAGACTAGTGGGCAGGAACGCGAACGCCAGTCAGGCCGCGCACAGTACGGCCGGGTGCCGCCGCTGCGGCGCTGCGACCGAGGTCATGCGCCGGCCCGGGCGGGACCCACTAGCCTTTAGGGGTGCCGAAGACTCTGCTCACCGTGTTGGCCGACCGGATCCTCGTCGCGGATGGGGCGATGGGCACCATGCTGCAGGCCGCCAGCCCCACCGAGGACGACTTCCAGGGTCACGAGGGCCTCTGGGACATCTTCAACGTGAGCCGCCCCGACCTGGTGCGCGCGATCCACGACGGGTACCTCGCCGCGGGGTCCGACTGCATCACGACCAACACGTTCAACACGAACTTCACCGGGCTGGGCGAGTACGGCATCGGCGACCGGCTGCGCGAGCTGGCCGAGGCGGGCGCCCGGCTGGCCAAGGAGGTCGCAGACGGCTGGTCCACCCCGGACCGGCGGCGCTATGTGCTCGGCTCCATCGGCCCCGGGACCAAGCTGCCCACCCTCGGGCACGCCCCGTACGCCACCCTGCGCGACGCATACCTGGAGAGTGTCACCGGCCTGCTCGCCGGCGGGGTCGACGCCATCATCGTGGAGACCTGCCAGGATCTGCTGCAGGCCAAGTCGGCGGTGGTCGGCGCACACCGGGCGATGGCCGCCGCCGGCCGGCGGGTACCGGTGATCGCGCACGCCACCGTGGAGACCACCGGCACGATGCTGCTGGGCAGCGAGATCGGTGCCGCGCTGACCGCTCTGCAGTCGCTGGGCATCGATCTG
>JAFMQQ010000988.1 GCA_017354595.1 Micromonosporaceae bacterium | reverse complement strand
GCCGCGGCGTCACCCTGCTGCCTACGGCGTTCGGGGCGCAGCGGCCCCTCATCGATACCTACACCGACGGGTCACTGCTGATCGTGTACCCGGCACTGTGCCCGTTGCCGCTCATCGATGAGTCCCGCGCCGCCGACCCGCTTGCGGAACTCCTCGGCCGTACCCGGGCAGCGGTGCTGCAGTCGGCTACCACGCCCCGCAGCACCAGCCAGCTCGCCAGGGAGCTGGATATCAGCCTGGCTACGGTCTCGCAGCACACCCGGACACTGCGAAACGCCGGCCTGCTGGTGACCGAACGAGCGGGCAAGGCCGTGCTGCACACCGTGACACCGCTCGGTGACCGGGTCCTCGCCGCCACCGGCCAGCCGCAGGCGACCACCTTCCCGCCCGATCGGCTTGATACCTGATACTGTCCACATTAGACAGTTCCGGTGGAGAGTGTGGCCACGCGGCTCAGACCGGGGGAGGGTCGCCTGGCTTGCCCTGTTCGGCGAGGAAGCGTTCCAGTTCCGCGCCCAGCTCCTCGGCGGTGGGCAGGGTGCCGGTCTGGCCGGCCAGCAGGTTGCCGGCGCGGCCGCGCTGGTGCGTGTCGTACTGCTGCTCCAGTGCCCGTACCAGTGCCGCCGCCTCATCCGCCTCGGCGACCTGCCGGTCGATGTCGGCCCGCAGCACCGTCGCCGCCTCGTGCAGGGTGCCGGTCGGCAGCGACAACCCGGTCGCCCGGGACACCGCCTCCAGCGCCTCCGCCGCGGCGGCCGGGTACTCGGCCTGGGCCAGGTAGTGCGGCACGTGGATGGCGAAGCCGATCGCGTCGCGGCCGCGCTGGCCGAGCCGGAACTCCAGCAGGTTGCCGATGCTGGCCGGTACCTGGACGCGTTGCAGCCACGACTCGTGGCCGGCGATCAGCTCGCGCCGGGTCGAATGCGCGGTCAGGCCCGGCGGGCGGGTGTGCGGTACCGCCATCGGGATGGCGTTCAGCCCGACCGTGACGCTCACGCCGAGCCGGTCGATCAGCCCGTCCATCGCCGCGATGAACCGTTCCCACTGCAGGTCCGGCTCGGGCCCGGCCAGCAGCAGGAAGGGCGCGCCCTTGGCGTCGCGCACCAGGTGCAGCACCAGCCGCGGCTCCTCGTAGCTCTCCCAGTGGTCCTCGATGAACAGCATGGTCGGCCGGCGGGACCGGTAGTCGAGCAGCGCGTCGGTGTCGAAGGTGACCAGGGGCCGGGCATCGAGCGTCCCGAGCAGGTGCTCCCGGGCCAACTTGATCGCCGCTCCGGCGTCGACGAAGCCGGTGAGCGCCTGGAGTAACACCGGACCGCCCAGGTCGGGGAGCTCGTCGTCGAGCCGGTACAGCTCTTGGGGGTCACGCACGGGGGCGCCTCCTTTGTCGAACCAGGGTATCCCGGCGCATCCTGGCATGGGCGTGCCCTCCCGAGGCGTGCATCCCTGGCTTGGGTGTGCGCGCATCCCTGGCTGGGCGTGCCCTCCCGGGGCGCGCATCCCTGGCTGGGCGTGCCCTCCCGGGGCGCGCATCCCTGGCTGGGCGTGCCCTCCCGGGGCGCGCATAGGCTGGCAACATGTCCGCCCTTCGCCGGTCCGCCGTAGCCGCCGCCGTACTGGTCGCACTCCTGCCCGCCGGTTGCGGCTCACCGGCGGCTGCGCCGCAGTCCCAGCCGACCAGCGCCGCGCCACCCACGGCCGCGG
>JAFMQQ010000987.1 GCA_017354595.1 Micromonosporaceae bacterium | reverse complement strand
TGCTCCACCAGTAGCTGCCGGCAGCGGCCGCACGGCATCAGAGGATCCCCGAGACCGTCCACACAGGACAGGGCGACCAGCCGGCCGCCGCCGGTGCTGTGCAGCTGGGATACGACACCGCACTCGGCGCACAGGGTCATCCCGTAGGAGGCGTTCTCCACGTTGCAGCCGACCACCACCCGGCCGTCGTCGGCCAGGCCGGCCGCGCCGACCGGGAAACCGGAGTAGGGCGCGTACGCCCGCCGCATCGCGTCGGTCGCCGCCGCCCGCAGCACCACCCAGTCGGGCTCAGGACTTGACATAGGGCTTTCCGTCGGCGGCTGGTGCGCGTACCCGGCCGACCAGTCCGGCCACCGCGACGATGGTGACGATATACGGCAGCATCGCCAGGAACTCGTTCGGGATCGAGCTGGTCAGGCCGAGGAAGGTGGCCAACGCACCGAAGAACCCGAACAGCAGCGCGGCGAGCGTCGCGCCGACCGGGCTCCACCGGCCGAAGATGAGCGCGGCCAGGGCGATGTACCCGCGTCCGTTGG
The DNA here is from genome assembly GCA_017354595.1 of Micromonosporaceae bacterium. Classification (GTDB taxonomy): domain Bacteria; phylum Actinomycetota; class Actinomycetes; order Mycobacteriales; family Micromonosporaceae; genus DATEJJ01. The sequence continues at coordinate 1,169 of JAFMQQ010000987.1, read as the reverse complement.
TCATGTTGTTGGTGAATCCGCCCACCCCGCCGAGGGTCAGGTAGGCGCCACCGAGGCCGGCGAACACACCGGCGAGCAGCACGTTGCGGTACCGGGTGCCGCGTACCCGGATGCCGACCGTGTCAGCCGCGGTCGGATGCTCGCCCACCGCCCGGGTACGCAGCCCCCACCGGGTGCGGAAGAGCGCGAAATGCACCGCGACCACCAGTACGATCGCCAGATACACCAGAGCGTTCTGGCGCAACAGCGCCGGGCCGAGCAGCGGGATCTTCGACAGCCCGGGCACCTGCCACGCGGGCAGGATCGGCGGGAAGTTGTAACGGTCGCTGTTCTTCTGCATCACCTGGGTGAACAGGAAACCCGTCATCCCGAGCACGAACAGGTTGAGCACCACGCCGAGCACCACCTGGTCGACCAGGTAGCGGATGGCCAGCACGGCGAGCAGGGCCGCGATCACCACCCCACCGAGCATCGCGGCGAGCAGGCCGATCCAGATCGAGGCGGCGATGGTACCGAAGAGGGCACCGAGGAACGCACCGGAGAGCAATTGGCCCTCGATCGCCACATTGATGACGCCGCTCCGCTCGCAGAGCACACCGGCCATGGCACCGAAGACCAGCGGCGTGGCGCTCTGGATCGTGCTGGAACCAACGTCGCCCAGCGGCATGATCTGCCCGGCCACCTGCCAGCACAGTGCCGAGGCGATCACCGCTACGAGTCCGATGGCGGTCAGCGTGCCGACCAGCCGGGCACCGAACCGGGTCAGCAGCACGGCACCGGCGAGCGCGCAGAGCAGCCCGAAGGCGATCGCGCCGGGCCGCGCCGGTACCGGCACCGAGCGACCGGTGGTGGCCGCAGCGAGGGTGAACCGGGCATCGGCACCGGCCTTCGCCGCCAGTCCACATAGGACCGCCGCGAGCAGCCCGAGGCCGATCAGCACCGCGCCGGTCTTCCGGGCCCGGTTCCAGTACCCCGCCGTGGGCGCCACGCCCGCCGCGGCCTCGTACACGGTCAATGTGGTCACGTGACTACCAACCCTTCGCCTCCAGCCCGGTCGAACCGGCCCGGGTCGCGCGCAGCCGGAAGATCTCCTTCACCAGACCCGGCGCGGCGATGAAGATGACGATCACCGCCTGCACCACGTAGACCAGGTCGATGGCGACGTGCGA
>JAFMQQ010000986.1 GCA_017354595.1 Micromonosporaceae bacterium | reverse complement strand
GCCGAGCCGGGTGAAGTACTCCACCGAGACGGAGGGCAGGCCCAGCTCGGCGAGGGTCAGCGGGCCGTCGGTTGACCAGGCGCGGTAGGCGAGTTCGGTCGGCGAGTCGAGGCCGAACCCGTCCCGCATCGCCGCGACCAGCCGCACCGTCAGCTCGCGGTACGCCTCCGGCGCCGCCGGCAGGTCGAGCCCGAGCCACCAGTTGACGTGCTCGTCGTTGGGCGGCAGCCATCCGGCCGCGGCCATCCGCCGCTGGGTGCCGGCGGGCTCCGCCGCTGCCTGCCCGGCCACGGCACGGCTGGGGGCCGGGGCGATCTCGGCGTGCAGCGCCTGCGCGTGCCGCCACAGCTGCGCGTACCGGCCCTCCTCCGGGTCGGCCGCCTCGTGCAGTTGCAGCACGCCCTCCTCAGGCAGCGCCGGCAACACCTCGGCGAGTGCAGCGGCCAGTCCGTCCCAGGTGTTCACGCCTGCTCCCCCTTCCCATCGCCGGCGGGTACGCCGCCGGCCGGCAGCTGCGCGGCGAGCCGGCGGTACGCCTCCCGGGCCGCCTCCAGCCGGATCCGGCCGAACCGCCCCGGTTCACTGCGCCACACCCGCTGTCCCCGGTACGACCAGAACGCCGTCTCCGGCACCGCCGGTGCACCGGCCGGCAGGAACTTCAGCACCTCATCGACGGCGGCGGCCGCGGCCCGCAGGTCCCGAGCGAGCTGCTGAACCTCCACTTCGGACAGTCCGGTGAGGTCAGCTGGGTGGCCGCCGTACGTGTCCGCGACCGCGAGCCACTCGCCGGCATCGATCAGCTGCGAGGGCTGCCCGCCCGGGGCCCAGGCGTCGCCCTCCGCCATCGCGATCTCGTCCGGCTGCCGGAACTCGAAGCCTCGCGGCCGGCCACACCCGGCACACCGACCCTCGTACCGGCAGACCCAGGCGTCCTCCACCAGCGCCACCGAGCTGCTGGCACCGAAATCCGTGGCGCCACAAGCACATGGATGCATCTGCATATAGAGGTGCGCCTCTTCATTGGTACGCGCCAGTGGTGGCGACATGCAGCCGACCCTACCCGTACCGGTTGGTGAACTCGGTCAGCGCTCGCCACCGGTCGGTCTGCCGCTGGGTGAGCCGTCGCCGCTCGAAGGCCGCACGGTCGGCGGCGTACCGGGCCTGGCTCTGCTCGCTCCACAACGCCCCGGCCGGCACCCGCTTCGCACCCGGCGGCAGGAACTTGAGTACCTCGTCCACCGCACTGGCGGCGGCGGTCAGGCACTTCTGCATCTCCTCCCGCTCGGCCGGGTCGGTGAAGGCGCCCGGCGCGCCGGACCGGGCGGCGACCTGGTCGCAGAAGAAGGTGTACCCGTCGGCGACATCGAGCCACTGCGCGGCGTCCAGCAGCTGCGACGGCCCGTCCTCCGGGTAGCTGAACCGGAACGGCGCCGCCGGGGGTACGCCCGGGCGGGCGGGCAACCGGAAGGTGAACTTGCGCGGCCGGGCGCACCCGTCGCAGGGTCCGGCGTAACCGACGACGACACCGGCATCGCCCGCCTCCAGCACCGCCATGTCGCCGCGCGGAAACTGCGCCGAGCCGCACTCGCACGGGTGCAGGTCCAGGTAGGCGTGTACCTCGGCGTAGGTGCGCGCCGGCAACGCTTCACCGGCGGCCGGCGAGGCTTCGGCCGACCCGGGTGCACCGGGCCGGGCCGGCGGCGCAG
>JAFMQQ010000985.1 GCA_017354595.1 Micromonosporaceae bacterium | reverse complement strand
CCAGCGTGGCGGCCGCCGGGCCGGGGCCACGCTCCCGGCGCCAGGCTGGCCTCGCGGTCACCACCCGGTCGGCACCCGCCGGCAGCAGTACGCACACCTCGTGCACCCGGCGCCCCTCCCGGTCCCGGCGCAGGTGCACCACCACCTGTACCGCCGCGGCCAGCTGCGCGTGCAGCGCGTCGCGGGGTACCCCACCGAGCAGGCCGAGCGCCTCCAGCCGGGCCGGTACGTCGGTCGCGGCGTTGGCGTGCAGGGTGCCCGCCCCGCCCTCGTGCCCGGTGTTCAGTGCCGCGAGCAGATCGACCACCTCGGCGCCGCGGCACTCCCCCACCACCAGCCGATCGGGTCGCATCCGCAGCGCCTGGCGTACCAGGTCGCGGAGGCTCACCTCGCCCGATCCCTCCACATTGGACATGCGCGCCTGCAGGCCGACCACGTGCGGGTGGGCCGGGCGCAGCTCCGCCGCGTCCTCCACCAGCACGATCCGCTCGCCGGGCGGCACCAGTCCCAGCAACGTGTTCAGCACGGTGGTCTTGCCGCTGCCGGTACCGCCGCTGACCAGATAGGTCAGCCGGGCGGCGACGATCGCGGCGAGCAGTTCGGCGCCGGTGGCCGGTACGGCTCCGGCGGCGACCAGGTCGCTGATGGTGAAGGCACGCCGGCGGAACACCCGTAGCGACAGGTACGGTCCCGCGGTGGCGACCGGCGGCAGTACCGCGTGGAGCCGGGTGCCGTCCGACAGCCGCGCATCGACGTAGGGGCAGCCCTCGTCCAGCCGGCGCCCGCACGCCGCCGCCAGCCGCTGTGCCAGCCGGCGTACCTCTGCCGGGCCGGCGATGGCGACCGCGGCCCGGGTGAGGCCGGCGCCCCGATCCACCCATACCTCGCGACCGTTGACGAGGATGTCGGTCACGTCCGGCTCAGCGAGCAACGGCGTCAGCGGGCCGACCGAGGGGGTGTCATCGCGCAGCCAGTCGGAGAGGCGCACCGGACTGGCCGGGCGGGACGGCAGGCTCATTGCGCCTGCGCCCGGATCTCGCCCAGCAACCGCCGGCAGAGTGTCGCAAGTGGACCCTTGCCGTCCCCCGCCGGCGGCATGCCATTCTCCAGCGCCCGGGCCAGACCCGGTTCGGCCCGGAGCTGGCCGGCCAGCGGCAGCCCGACCGAGTTGACCACCTCGGTCACCTTGAGGCCACCCGGTGACGGGCCACGCACCACCAGGGCGAGCGAGAGGCAGTGTTGACCGGCGACGGCGGCCACCCGCGCCGCGGCCGCACAGGCGCGCAGTTCCATCGGTACCAGAAGAAAGGCACGATCGGCCGCGGAGAGCGCGATGACCGCGGCGTCATCCAGATGCCTCGGCAGATCCACCACCACCAGGTCGCGACCCCGCCGCCCCGCGTCCAGGCTGGTCGCCATCGCCTCCGCCGGCGCGAGGAACGCATCATCGCGATCGAAGGAGAGCACGGCGAGGTCGCCGACCCTGGGCAGCACCTCGACCAGCGCCGGTGGATCGACCCGGCCGCTGGTCTCGGCGAGACCCGGCCAGCGCAGGCCGTCCACCTCCTCCCAGCCGAGTACCAGGTCCACCCCGCCGCCGATCGGATCGGCATCGATCAGCAGCGTGCGCATCCCCTCGCGGGCCGCGGTGACCGCGAACGCGGCCGCCAGCACGCTCGCCCCCGCGCCACCGCGCCCGCCCAGCAT
>JAFMQQ010000984.1 GCA_017354595.1 Micromonosporaceae bacterium | reverse complement strand
CCGCGATCCCGCGTTGCGCGAACAGCCTGGTCGCCTTGCCGGTCCCGGCGCCGATCTCAAGGGCGGTCCGGACCGGCCGGGTCGCGTACCTCAGCACGGTGTCGACGAGTTCCACCGGGTACGCCGGCCGGAACCGTTCGTACGCCTCCGCCACCGCTCCGAAGCTGAGTGCGCGATCAGACACGCCGAGCATCCTGGCATGACCGTGCCGCGAGCGCTCGGCCTTTTCGCGCGAAAGGACAGACATGCGGCGATACATCCTCACCGGTGCGCCCGGGGCGGGCAAGACGACGATCCTGGCCGGCCTGCGGGACCGCGGGTACGCGGTGGTCGATGAGGCCGCGACCGAGGTCATCGCCCGCGAACATGCGCGCGGCTGCGACGAGCCGTGGCGCGAGCCGCGCTTCATCGACGCCATCGCGCGACTCCAGCAACAGCGGCAGCTGCAGCCGGTACCGCGTGGCACAACGGTGCAGATCTTCGACCGGTCGCCGGTCTGCACCCTCGCCCTCGCGCAGCAGCTGGGCCACCCGGTCACACCGTTGCTGGCCGGACAGATCGAGCGCATCCTGGCCGAGCAGATCTACCAACCGCAGGTCTTCTTCGTGCAGCTGCTGGGCTTCATCACCCCGACCGCGGCACGGCGGATCACGTTGGCCGAGTCGGTGCGTTTCGAGCGGACCCACCGGCGCGCGTACACCGAGCGCGGTTTTGAACTGATCGATGTACCGGTGAGCCCGCCGGAGCAGCGCACCGCACTGGTCGAGGGCTACCTGCGCGCCCTGGACCCGGTCAGTCGGTGAGGCTGGCGGGCGAGCGGGCCGCGTCCGGGTCGAGCGACCGGCCGGCGGGTACCAGGGCCAGCAGCGCGGCGGCCACACCCACCGGCGAGACGCCGGGGTACCCGAGCGCCGCCTGCGCCTGGGTGGTCGGGACCGGGTACCGCACACCCAGGTCGGTGACGAGTGAGACCGGGCCGCCCGAGGCCACCAGCGCTCCCCGCCCCGGCGGTACCAACACCCGGTCGGCGTACCGGCCGCCCCCGGTCGCCACCGCGCCGGCCAGCACACCGGCGGGTACGTCCACCGCGACATCCGCGCCGCCGGCGCAGGTCGCACTCTCCACTGTGGAGGGACGGAGCAGGCGGGGTGTGGTCGCGGGCAGCGTACCCGGGCCACCCGGCAGGCTCACCTGCGGTACCAGCGCGTACTGACCCTGGGTGAACTGCTCGGCGGTGTTGCGGCCCAGTCTCCGCACGTAGTCGGGATCGCTGAGCAGCAGGTCGGCCTGCACCTGGGTGATGGGTGCGAGGCCGGCGGCGAGCACCACCGCGTACTGCCGGGCGCCGCCCTGGGTGTCGACCACCACGACGCTGCCGACCGGCCGCTGGCCCACGCCGGTACGCTCGCCGAAGCCGGGGATCTTCGGCGGTGCCAGATCGGGCCCCTGCTCCAGCGCGTCGGCGAACGCGGTGGCGACGGTCACCGGCTGGTCGGTCCAGCCGAAGGCGCGGCGGACCAGGGCCAGGTCCGGTGCCGGGTACCGGCGCCGGTGCCAGATCAGGTACGCCGGCCCATCCGGCCCGGTCGCCAACAGCGCAGCGTCGCCCAGTGGCCGCCCGCCGGCCGGCACGCCACCGACGGCGAGCACCGACTCCGGAGTCCCGCCGCCGCCCGGTGCACTCGTCCCCGCATCCGGCGCGACCGGG
>JAFMQQ010000983.1 GCA_017354595.1 Micromonosporaceae bacterium | reverse complement strand
GGGGTGAACGCCACCAAGGTCTGCTGGCCGGCCGGATTATCCTGCCGGGCATGACCAGGAAGTCCCAGGCCGAGCAGCAGCGACCGCGGATCGATATCACCGATGCGGCCCGGATGCGGGCAATGGCTCACCCGGCCCGGTTGGCCATCCTGGATCGGCTGCTCTACGACGGGCCGGCCACCGCAACCGAGTGCGCCCGGGTGGTCGGTCTGTCGCCGAGCGCGACCAGCTACCACCTGCGGGCGCTGGCCCGGGTCGGCCTGATCGAGGAGGCGCCCGACCGGGGCGACGCACGGGAACGGCTGTGGCGGCCGACCGATGTCAGCGTCTACGTCGAAGCCGGGCAGAACGCCGCACCCGATGCGCTGGCCGCCGAGCGGGAGCTGGTCGAGGCGTGGCTCGCCCAGAACGACGCCCGGTACCGCCGCTGGCTGGCCCGCAGCCAGTCCGAGCCAGCCGAATGGTACGAGGCCGCGGGCGGTTACTCCGCGGTGCTGATCGCCACCGCCGGGGAGCTCGCGCAGCTGCGGGACGCGGTCGACAAGCTGCTGGAGCCGCTGCGCAAGTCGCACCGTACCGATCCGCCGGCCGGGGCGCGGACGATCTCGTCGTTCGTTCTGCTCTTTCCCGCAGACGACCCCGTGCAGGGCCACATCTCGTAGCGCGCTTGACCGGGCGAAGATGTGAAGGACATACTTCGAAGTATGTCCTTCACATCTGGCGCGACCTCGCCGGCTGACCGGTGGGCTGATGTGTACCTGGCGGCCGTGGCCCGCGCCGTCTCCACCTGTGGCGACATGCTCGCCGCCACCGCGCTCGTACTCGCCCTGCAGCAACGCGGCGCCGGCGGCTGGGCGGTCGCCGCGGTACTGCTCAGTGCGGCCGTACCGCCGGCGGTACTCGCCCCGCTCACCGGCCGGCTCGCGGACCGGGTGGACAGCCGGCTGCTGCTGGTCGGCACCGGCCTGGCCCAGGCGGGGATCTGCGCGGCACTGACCTTCGCCGGTAGCACCTGGGCGATCGTCGGGCTGGTCGCCGCGCTCGGTGCCGGTCTGGCCATCACCCAGCCGACGCTGGCGGCGCTGGTACCGGCGATGGTCGGCCGGGACAGCTTGCCCCGGGCGAGCGCGATCGGGCAGACCGCGACCTCGATCGGCTGGCTCGGCGCGCCGGCGCTGGGCGGTCTGCTCGTCGGCGAGTTCGGGCTGCGGGTACCGCTGCTGGCCGATGCGGCCAGCTATCTGGCGCTGGCGGTCGGCGCACTGTTGCTGCGCACCCGAAGGGGTGGCCGGGGTGTGGCCGGGCCGGCCACCGGCATGCCACGCGCGCCGGAACCGGATGCCGGGCCACGATGGTCGCTGTGGCGGGAGCCGCTGCTCCGCCCGCTGGTGGTGGTCACCGCGGCCGTGGTCGCGGCGCTCACCGCGATCAATGTGGCCGATGTCTTCTTCGTCCGGGAGACGCTGCACTCCTCGGCGACGGTGTACGGGCTGCTCGGCGCCGCCTGGACCGGCGCCATGCTGGCCGGCGGCTGGCTCGCGGCGCTGCGCAAGCCGCGCGACCCCACGCTGGCGCTCGTCGAGCTGGGGGCGTGCGTATTGGTCAGCCTGGTGGTACTGGCGGCCGCCGGGGTGCCGTCGGTCGGCTGGCTGGTACCGCTGTGGTTGCTCGGCGGGCTGGGCAACGGCGTGGAGCCCGTGGTCCTCTCGGT
>JAFMQQ010000982.1 GCA_017354595.1 Micromonosporaceae bacterium | reverse complement strand
GCGCCGGTTCAACGCGCGCCGAGCAGGTGCTCGACGGCGAGCTGGTTGATCCGTACCGCACCCAGCCCGCGAGCGCCGGCAGCCTCCACATCGAAGGCTTCGTACGCGCTGGCATCGGCGATCAGGTCCGAATAGGACTCACCGGGTGCCAGGGTCGGCGTGGCCAGTTCGGGTACCCGCGCGTCAGCCAGCGCCTGCTGCACCTCGGGGTCGGCGCGCCAGGCCGCGGCCCGCTCCTTCAGCAACAGGTAGGTGCTCATGTTGGCTGCGGCCGATACCCAGACGCCGTTGATGTCCTCGGTTCGGGAGGGCTTGTAGTCGAAGTGCCGCGGCCCGTCGTAGGCCGGCACCCCGCCGCCGGCGCCCTCCAGCAGGTCCACCAGGAAGAAGGCGTTGAGCAGGTCGCCGTGGCCGAAGACCAAGTCCTGGTCGAACTTGATGCCGCGCTGCCCGTTCAGGTCGATGTGGAACAGCTTGCCCTGCCACAGCGCCTGGGCGATGCCGTGGGCGAAGTTGAGCCCGGCCATCTGCTCGTGCCCGACCTCCGGGTTCAGCCCGACCATCTCCTGGTGCTCCAGGGAGGAGATGAAGCCCAGCGCGTGCCCGATGGTGGGCAGCAGGATGTCGCCGCGCGGCTCGTTGGGCTTGGGCTCGAGGGCGAACCGGATGCCGTACCCGCGGTCGATGACGTACTGCGCCAGGGTGTCGATCGCCTCCCGGTAGCGGTCCAGCGCGGCCCGCACGTCCTTGGCGCCGTCGGACTCCGAGCCCTCCCGGCCGCCCCAGAAGACATAGGTCTGGGCGCCCAGCGAGGCGGCCAGGTCCAGGTTGCGGATGACCTTGCGCAGCGCGTACCGGCGGATGCTCCGGTCGTTGCTGGTGAATGCGCCGTCCTTGAATACCGGGTGGTTGAACAGGTTGGTGGTCATCGTCGGGACCACGATGCCGGTCTCCGCCAGCGCCTCGCGGAACCGCTCGATGTGCTTTTCCCGGGTCGCGTCGTCGGAGCCGAACGGGATCAGGTCGTCGTCGTGGAAGGTGACCCCCCACGCCCCCAGCTCGGCGAGGCGGTGCACGCTCTCCACCGGATCCAGTGGCGGTCGGGTCGGGTCACCGAACGGGTCGCGGGCCGGCCAGCCCACGGTCCAGAGGCCGAAGGCGAACCGGTCGGCTTTGGTTGGCTGCGGTGCCATGATGCTGTCCTCCGTACCCGCGAATTTGTTTGTCCGTTGAACTTATGGCCGTGCTCGTGCCAAAGTCAAGGGCGTGAAGGCATGGGCTGATGCCGGCTCCACCCACCCCGCCGGCAAAACAAGGGATACCCCGCGGCGGCAGGCCAGCCTGCGCGAGCACAACCTGGCGCTGGTACTGCGCCGGGTGGCCACCTCGACCGGCGGCGATGCGGCCTCCCGGGCGGACGTGGCGGCGGCGACCGGGCTGACCCGGGCCACCGTCTCCAGTCTCGTCGACGAGCTGGTCCGCGGCGGCCTGGTCGAGGAGCTGGAGCCGGCCGCACCGGGCGGCGTGGGCCGGCCGGCGACCGGACTGCGGCTGGCCGGTACCGGCCCGGCCGGGCTGGGTCTTGAGGTCAATGTGGACTATCTGGCCGCCGTCGTGGTCGACCTGACCGGGTCGGTGCGGCACCGGGCGATGCACCGGGCCGACCAGCGGGGCCGCGACCCGGGCGCCGTCGGGTCGTCGCTGGCCGCCCT
>JAFMQQ010000255.1 GCA_017354595.1 Micromonosporaceae bacterium | reverse complement strand
ACCAGGCCCGCCTCCAGCGCCTCCGGTACCGACGCCACGATCAGCTGCACACCGAGCTGCTCCACCCGCCGGTCGCGGAACTCGAGGACCTCGGGAAAGTTGTGCCCGGTGTCCACATGCATCACCGGGAACGGGATGCGGCCGGGCGCGAACGCCTTCTGCGCGAGCCGCAGCATCACGATCGAGTCCTTGCCCCCGGAGAAGAGCAGCACCGGCCGCTGGCACTCCGCCACCACCTCGCGCATGACGAAGATGCTCTCGGCTTCGAGAGCATCAAGGTCGGAGACGCGGTACGCGACGGGCGAGTCCATGCCGCTATATTCCTTTGACCTCGGTCAATGCGCTGCGTTCAGCACGTTGAGGATCCGGGTGGCGAGATCCTTCCGGCAGACCAGCAGGTCGGGCAGGAACGGATCCGGTCGATTGTATTCCAGCGCGGAGCCGTCGATCCGGGAACAGTGCAGCCCGGTGGCCGACGCCACAGCCACCGGCGCCGCGGAGTCCCACTCGTACTGCCCGCCGGCGTGCACGTAGGCGTCGGCATCCCCGGCGATCACCGCGGCGATCTTCGCTCCGGCCGAACCCATCGGTACCAGTTCGGCGTGCAGCTGCTCGGCGAGCGCGGTGACCAGCGCCGGTGCCCGGGACCGGCTGACCGCCAGCCGCAGCGCGCCGCCGGCGGCGGCCGCCGGCGACATCGGCGGGTACCCAGGCGGGAAGTCGGTGCCCAGCACGCTGTGCTGCGCCGGAAGCGCGATCGCCGCCGCGCCGAGGTGGAACGGCGCGGAGGAATCGCGCGCCCACAGTCCGATGTGGACAGCCCAGTCGGTGCGCCCGGGCTCGCCGAACTCCCGGGTACCGTCGAGCGGGTCGACGATCCACACCCGGTCGGCCGCCACCCGGCGGGCCACGTCGGAGACGGCCTCCTCGGAGAAGACCTCATCCCCCGGGCGCCACCGGGCCAGCTCGGTCGCGATCAGGTGGTGCGAGTATTTGTCCCCCGCTGCGCGCAGCGCCTCCGGGTCGGAGTATCCGCGATCCGCGCGCAGGTCACGCAGCAGGGCGCCGGCCTTGTCGGCCAGCCAGCGCGCGAACGCGCCATCAACAGCGGGTGGCACGGTCTCAAACTATCTCAGGTCAAGCCAGGCTGGGGTGGAAGGTGTTCTGTGCCCGTTCCAGCCCCTCCGTGACCAGCGCCTCGGTCGCGTCGGCCGCCCGGTCGACCAGGAAGTCGAGCTCCTTGCGCTCGGCAGCGGAGAAGTCACTCAGCACGTAGTCGGCCGGATCCTGACGGCCGGGTGGACGCCCGATTCCGAAACGTACCCGGTAATAGTCCTTGGTCTGCAACGACCGGGACAGCGACCGCAGCCCGTTGTGACCGCCCTCGCCGCCGCCGATCTTCAGCCGGATCTGTCCGTACGGGATGTCCAGCTCGTCGTGCACGGCGACCAGATGGTCCGGTGGCACCTTGTAGAACAGGGCCAACGCCGCCGCGGGTCCACCGGAGAGATTCATGTACGTCAACGGCTTCGCGAGGATCAGCCGCGGCCCGCCCGGGCCCAGGTGCCCCTCGGCGACCTCGGCGACCGCGCGCCGGTGCCGGCCGAACCGGGCCCCGATCCGGTGCCCGAGCAGATCGGCCACCATGAATCCGACATTGTGTCGGTTCTTCGCGTATCCCGGCCCCGGGTTGCCCAGGCCGACAACGAGCCACGCTTCGGGCACGGGTGCCTCCTCGGGTCGGACCCCCGGCGGGCGTCAGACCTCGGCCGGCTCGGCGACCTGCTCGGCGCCGGCCTGTTCGCCCGCGGGCGCCTCCTCGGCGGCCTCCCGCCCCTCACCGATCTCCTCGGCGATCTGCTCCGCGCTCGGGGCGGCGGAGACGACCGCCACCACCAGATCCGGGTCGGTGGCGAGATCGGCGCCATCCGGAAGCTTGATCTCGGCGGCGGTCACGTGCGACCCCGCGCCGAGCCCCTCCACCGATGCCTCAAGGCGATCGGGCAGGCGGGTGGCGTCCGCGGTGACGGAGAGCCGGTCGTGTTCGAGGATGACCAGGGTGTCGCCGGTGGCGTGGCCGACCAGGACCACCGGTACCTCGACGGTGACGCGCTCGCCGCGGACCACGATCAGCAGGTCGACGTGTTCGAAGGTGTCCCTGATCGGGTCGCGCTGGATCGCCTTGGGCAGGGCGAGGGTACTTGTGCCATCGGAGAGCGCGATGTCGAATAGTTGGTTCATCCCGCCGTGCCGGATCGCGGCGGCGAGTTCCCGGGCGGGCAGGGCGATGTGCCTGGGCGCCTCGCCGTGGCCGTACAGCACGGCGGGCACCTTACCGGCCCGACGGGTACGCCGGGCGCCACCCTTGCCGAACTCGGTGCGGGGTTCGGCGCTGATACGGACCTCGGACACGGGTGCACACCTTCCGTCTTGCTCGTTAGCTCAGTGGGTCATACGGTGCCGGGCGGGGGCGCCGAAGGCAGGAAGAGCCCGGACACCGCGCCGATCACGGCGCTCGGCCAGCCGTTGGGCGGCAGAACCGGGCACCCTCGCCGTGGCAACCCGACAAGCCTACTCCCCCGCGGCGGTCGCGCTCCGCGAGGGTACCGGATCGAGAAGGAACAGCGGTTAGCTGAATCCCCCGAAGAGGGTGGTGACCGAGCCGTCATCGAAGACCTCGCGGATCGCCCGGGCGATCAGCGGCGCGATCGAGAGCACGGTGATCTTGTCCAACCGTTTGTCATCCGGCAGCGGCAGCGTGTTGGTGACCACGACCTCACTGATCCGGCTGTTCTTCAACCGCTCGGTCGCCGGATCGGAGAGCACCGCGTGCGTCGCGGCGACGACCACGTCCGCCGCACCCGAGGCGAACAGGATGTCGGACGCTTTGCAGATGGTGCCACCGGTGTCGATCATGTCATCGACCACCAGGCACACCCGACCCTCGACCTCGCCCACCACCCGGTTGGCGACCACCTGGTTCGGCTGCTGCGGGTCGCGGGTCTTGTGGATGAACGCGAGCGGGCAGCCACCCAGCCGGTCGGTCCAGCGCTCGGCCACCCGTACCCGCCCGGAGTCGGGCGCGACCACGGCGACCGGCCGGCCCCGGTAGCGGTCCTCGATGTAGCCGGCCAGCACGTCCATCGCGAACAGGTGGTCCACCGGACCGTCGAAGAAACCCTGGATCTGCGCGGTGTGCAGGTCGACGGTGAGGATCCGGTTGGCACCGGCCTTCTTGTACAGGTCGGAGACGAGCCGGGCCGAGATGGGCTCCCGGCCGCGGTGCTTCTTGTCCTGCCGGCCGTACGGATAGAACGGCAGCACCACGGTGATGCGCTTGGCAGAGCCGCGCTTCAACGCGTCCACCATGATGAGGGACTCCATCAACCAGTGGTTGATGGGTGGGCACATGGACTGCACGACGAACGCGTCGGAGCCGCGCACTGACTCCCGGTAACGCACGAAGATCTCGCCGTTGGCGAAGTCGTACGCGTCGGCCGGGGTCGGTGCCACGCCGAGCACCTCGCCGATCTCGTCGGTCAGCTCCGGGTACGCACGCCCGGAGAACAGCATCAGGGTTTTGCGGCTGGCGGACTGGATGCTATTGCCCATCGGCTCGGTGACGGCCATCGGCTCGATGCTCCCCTGGTGGAGTCGGTGGTAGCTGCCAGCCTAGTCAGTCCTGGGGTTCTCCGCTTCCCCCGGGTGCCGGGGTGGGCTCGGGCGCCGAGGTTGATTCGGGCGCCGGGGTGGGCTCGGGCGCCGGGGTGGGCTCCCCCTTGGCCCGCGCGGCCGCCTCCGCCGCCGCGGTTCCGGGGCGCTTGCTGGCGACCCAGCCCTCGACGACCTTCTGCGGCGCCTGCGAGTAGGCCAGCGCTCCCGGCGGTACGTCGCGCCGCACCACGGTTCCCGCGCCCGTGTACGCGCCGTCGCCGACCTCCACCGGCGCGACGAACATGTTGTCCGCACCGGTCCGCGCGTGGTCGCCGATGACCGTGCGGTGCTTGGCCACCCCGTCGTAGTTGACGAAGACCGTGGCGGCGCCGATGTTCGTCTGCTCGCCGATGGTCGCATCGCCCACATAGGACAGATGCGGAACCTTGGTGCCCGCCCCGATCTCGGCGTTCTTGGTCTCCACGAAGGTACCGAGCTTGGCATGCTCACCCAGCGAGGTGCCCGGGCGCAGGTACGCGTACGGGCCGACCGAGGCACCCGCGCCGATCCAGGAGTTCGAGGCGTGGCTGCGTACCACCTTCGCGTTCGCGCCGACGAACACGTCGGTCAGCGTGGTGTCCGGGCCGATGACCGCGCCCTCACCCACCGAGGTCGTACCGCGCAGCTGGGTGTTCGGCTCCACCACGACATCACGGCCGAGCGTCACATCGACATCAATCCATGTCGTAGCGGGGTCGAGCAGAGTGACGCCCTCGCGCATCCAGTCGGTGTTGATGCGATCGCGCAGCGTGGCCCGGAGCATCGCGAGCTGCGCCCGGTCGTTGGCGCCGAACGCCTCGGTCGGGTCCTCCGCCCGCCAGGTCGCCACGCTCGCCCCATCGGCGAGCAGCACGGCGAAGATGTCGGTCAGGTACTCCTCGCCCTGATCGTTCTCGGTGGAGAGCTTCTCCAGGGCCTCCCGCAGGACGCCGGCCTGGAACGCGTACGCGCCCGCGTTGATCTCGTGGATGCCCAACTCCTCGGACTTGGCGTCCCGCTCCTCGACGATGCGCTCGAAACCGCCCGGGCCGTGGATGATCCGGCCGAGGCCGGCCGGATCGGGTACCTCGGCGGTGAGCAGGGTGGCGGCCGCCTCCTCGCTGGCATGGGTGGCGAGCAGGGCGGCGAGGGTACCGGCCCGGACCAGCGGCAGGTCGCCGTTGAGGACGATGACGGTACCGGTCGCCTCGGGCACTGCGGCGAGCGCGACGCGTACGGCGTGACCGGTGCCGCGCTGCTCGGCCTGAGTCACCGGGATGGCGTCGGGCGCGATGTCGGCGAGGTGGGCGGTGACCTGGTCGCCGCCGTGCCCGACGACGACGAGGGTGCGCTGTGCGTCCAGCGCACGGGCGGCGGCGAGCACATGCCCGAGCATGGTCCGCCCGAGCAGTGGGTGGAGAACCTTGGGCAGTGCCGACTTCATCCGCTTGCCCTCGCCCGCTGCCAGCACGATGACGGTGCGGTCCTGGCTCATCTTGAGGCTCCCCTCGGGCGGGTGTCGCGCCCGGTCATCGTAGCGGCGCCGGCGCAATGCGACATTCCCTCGGTACCCGACGGAGCCCGACGGCAACCGCGGCATCGAACCACGGTCAAAGCGCAGACCTGACACG
>JAFMQQ010000981.1 GCA_017354595.1 Micromonosporaceae bacterium | reverse complement strand
TCGGCCAGTTCGGTATCGGGCTGCTCTCCTGCTTCCTGGTGACCGACGAGATCCAGGTGCTCACCCGGGCCGCCGGCGAGCCGACCGTGGCCTGGACCGGGTACTCCGACGGCCGGTACGAGGTGCGCCCCGCCGAGCAGGAGCGGATGGAGGTCGGTACCACCGTCACGCTGGCCCCGCGGCGCGGGTCGCAGCAGTGGCTGGCCGAACCGACGGTACGCGAACTGATCCAGCTCTACGGCTGTTTCCTGCCGGTCAGCGTCTGGCTCGGTGACACCGAGCTGACCGGGCCGCCACCCTGGGCGCCGGGCGAGCCGGGGGTCACCGGCGACGCCGGGGCGGCCCGCGACTTCGCCCGCAGCACGCTGGGCATCGAGCCGTTCGAGGTGATCGATCTGCGGGTACCCGCGGCCGGGCTGACCGGGCTGGCGTACGTGCTGCCGGTACCGGCGAACCCGGCCGCGCACGGCGGGCACCGGGTGTACCTCAAGCGGATGCTGTTGTCGGAGAACGCGGACGGGCTGTTGCCGGAGTGGGCCTTCTTCGCCCGGTGCGTGGTGGACACCACCGAGCTGCGCCCCACCGCCAGCCGCGAGGCGCTGTACGAGGACGGCCTGCTGGCCGAGGTACGGGAGGCGCTGGGTGACCAGTTGCGCGGCTGGCTGGTGCGGCTGGCCGCCACCCAGCCGGGCCGGCTGGCCGAGTTCCTGAAGATTCACAACCTCGGCGTGAAGGCACTGGCGCTGCACGACGACGAGATGCTCCGGCTGGTCGACACCTGGTGGCCGATGGAGACCAACGGCGGCACCATGACCCTGGCCGAGTTCCGGGACCGGCACGGGGTGCTGCGGTACAGCCCGTCGCTGGACCAGTTCCGGCAACTCGCCGCGGTCGCCGCCGCGCAGGATGTCGCACTGATCAACGGCGGGTACACGTACGACAGCGAGATCATCGAGCGGCTGCGGCAGGTCGACCCGGCCGTGCTGGTTGAGCGGCTGGACCCGACCGACCTGGCGACCCGGTTCGAGGCCCTGGAGCCCGGCATCGAGCTGGGGTTGCGTCCGTTCCTCGCGGCGGCCCAGCGGGCGCTGGATCCGCTCGGCTGCGAGGCGGTGCTGCGCTCCTACGAACCGGCCCGGTTGCCGGCGATGTACCTGATCGACCGGGCCACCGCATTCCACCATGAGCTGCGTGCCACCCGGGACCGGGCCGATCCACTGTGGGCAGACGTACTCTCCGCATTGGACAGTGGTCGGCCGGATACCCGGCCGCAGCTGGTGCTCAACTACCGCAACCCATTGGTACGCCGGATCACGGTGCTGCCCGATCCGGCGATCGTGGCGGTGGCGGTCGAGGCGTTGTACGGGCAGGCACTGCTGCTCGGGTACCACCCGATCCGGCCGGCGGACGCGGCGCTGCTGAACCGCTCGTTCCTCGGCCTGCTGGACCGCGCCCTGCCGGAGGGAACCGAATGAGCTACACCGAGGACCAGCTGTGGGACCTGCTGCGCGGGGCGAACGAGATGCCCTACGGCGCCGCGCAGATCGCCGCCGTGGAACAGGTCATCGGGCACGCCGATGCGGCCCGCCTGACCGAGTTGGCGTTCCAGGCCCGGATGCTGGGCACCAACGCCTACACCTATGGCGGCGAGCCGGCCAAGTCGGTGGTCACCTTCACCTGGTGCCTGACCGAGTACGACCGCGACCCGCAGGC